>JARGOJ010000334.1:1632-4491 GCA_029210225.1 Planctomycetota bacterium | reverse complement strand
GGTCCTCGAAACCACAGGCCGTGAAGAGCTACGCGCCATGAAAGACGCCATCGCGAGCGCCTTTCTGAAAGTCCCAACCTTCAAGAGCCTCGACCTCGTCTTTGGCGCCGCCATCCAAGAGAAGCCCAGCCCCGCCGACAAGCTGATCTTGCTTGCCTCCCAAGCCCTCGCCGAAGCCGTCGCAATGGGCTCTCCCGAGCTCATCATTCGTCCCAATCAATACTCTCGACGCTCACGATCAACAGGCAACCTGCGGCGCGGCACCGGTCGCATGGCCCGCGCTCGCCCAACCGTCGATGCTGTTTACATCCTCAAAGCCGCCGCCTCCAAAGGCGACGAGAGCCTGCGCTTCATCCTCGAAGCCCTGCTATCAAGCCTCTCCATGACCCGCGACGCTTTTCTCGACACACTCATCTCACGCCTCTGCCACTGGCTCGATGCCGACAGAGGCGCCTATTTCCGAGGTCCAAAGGGCGGGAATCTAAAGTTCGACTGGACCCTCTCAGACAGCGGCCAACGATCCTCAGACAAGCTCGAAATCGACGAGCGCGTTCTTCGCGTCGTGCAAATCTCAGGGCGCTGCGAGTGTTTCACCATCGATAATGACGATTGGATACTCGCCCTCCCCTTAAGAGATAGCTCCCAAGACCTCTGCCTCGTCTTTAAATTCCCCCCGGAACAAGAGCGCTTCTTCATTCCTCCCGCCCTCTTAACCTCACTTCTCCTCGCCATAGAGAGCGCCTTCGAGTTATTCCGGCTCCGCGATCGCCACGACAAAGACCGCAGCGAAATCAAAGCTCTCAGAGAGCGCATTGAGACTCTTCAGAAGTCTCAAACCGGCGAATTGGTCCCCGTCAAACCCAAGCGCCCCGAGCTCGTGAAAGGTCGCTATCAAAGAATTATTGGACGATCAGCCGCCATGGGACGGGTGCTCCGCATCCTCGACCGGGTCACCGACTCCGATGTCCCCGTGCTCATTCAAGGCGAAACAGGAACAGGAAAAGAACTCGTCGCCCGCTGCCTCCATGAAAACGGCCCACGCTTCGACTCTGGCTTTCTCACGATCAACTGCTCCGCCCTCAGTGAAACCCTCATGGAGAGCGAGCTCTTCGGCCACTCCAAAGGCGCCTTCACCGGCGCGACCGAAGACAAGGAAGGCTATTTCGAACGGGCCGATGGCGGCACCCTCTTCCTCGATGAAGTCCAAGATATGAGCCCGCTCATGCAACGAGAACTGCTCAGGGTCCTCCAAGAAGGCGAAGTCCAAAGAGTCGGCGGCAAGCGAGTCATCAAAGTGGACGTCCGCATCATCGCCGCCACCAACAAAGACCTCAAAGAACTCGTCAACGAAAAACGCTTCCGACAAGACCTCTACTACCGCCTCAACGTCGTCATCGTCGACCTCCCCCCCCTACGACGACGACGAGAAGACCTCCCTGAGCTTGTCGATCACTTCCTCACCTCTCTCGCCGAACGCTACACCCTAACCCGACCACGCCTCGAACAAGACGCCCTGCAAATGCTCATCGATCACGACTGGGCCGGAAACATCCGCGAGCTCCAAAACCTCCTCGAAAAGACCCTGCTCATGCTCGATGGCCAAGTCATCCGCGCCCGAGACATTCGCTTTGAGGGCAGCGGTGAAATGCGTCCGCGCCCTGTCGAGACTTACTTTGATCGACCCTATAAAGTCGCAAAGGAGAGCTTCCTAAAAGAGTATTTGAAGTCGTGCCTCGCACGCCATGGAGGCCACGTCACCAAAGCAGCCAAAGAAGCCGGAATCGTGCGCTCGTCCTTCCATAAAATGATGGCCAAACACAATATCTCGACCCAAGACTTCCTGCCAATGCGGCGAGAGCGCTAAATCACTGGCTTAAAAGACCATACAAGAATCAAACGTTCTTCAAACATCTTTGCCCATCCCTTTTCCTCTAAACTGAGCAGGTCGACACTTTCGCTCTGCCATAAGGAATCTAGGCATGTCTAATATCTTCAAGCGCCTTATCCCAAGCCTCATAGCACTCAGCCTCTTCGCCACACCAAGCGTCTTCGCTGATGAAGAAAGCAAGGCACCCAGCGAAGCCCAGGCAAAGAGCGCCATCAAAAAGCTCGCGACAGGATATATCGCCGCCCGCAAGCAGCTCGTCTGCTCCCAATGCGTCGGCAAGATCCGCATCCCCTGCACGACATGCAAAGGCAAAGCCTGGAAGTTTCAAGACAATCGCTATAAGCGCGGCGGAGTCGATTGGGAACGCTCCACACCCTGCCCAAAGTGCAACAAGGAAGGCAAGCGGCCAGCCGCTGCCTATGCTCGGAAGGTACGCAAGCGGGGAACAGAACCTCGCAACGCCCCCGGCGCAGGCACCATTGATTGCCCCAAGAACTTCTGCACCCTCGGCTTTAACAAGAAAGCCGCTAAGAAGATCTTTTGGGACCTACGCTCTCCCAGCTACCAAAAGAACATGAGCGAAGGCCTCAAAGGACTCAACACCGATGACATCGTCGAATTGATCCTCGTGACAATTAATGACAACGCTAAAGAAATGAAAGTAGCCAAGATTAAAGAGATCGCCGGCAAAACAGGGATCAATCCTCAATCGATCGCTAAACTGCTCCAAGAGAATGTCAATCTCAAACACAATTGGATTCGCCCCGCCAACACAGGGAAATTAGTCAGCCACAGCGAAGGCAACGCCGAAGTTGAAATGCGCCACTACAAAAGCAAAGAGCGCTTCAACGAAACCGTCCCAGTTATCTGGGAGAACAATAAAGCCTACCTCGGAATCCCCAAGAAAAAGACCAGCGAAGAAGGCAGCAACGAAGGCGGAATGAAAGACGGCCAAGGCAAAGAAGGCGAAG
>JARGOJ010000334.1:0-1622 GCA_029210225.1 Planctomycetota bacterium | reverse complement strand
CGCTGACGACGCCAAAAAGAACCGCAAAAAGAATCGTAAGAAGAAAAAGAAAGAGCGTAAAAAGAACCGCAAGAAGACTCCTCCTCAACCCGCCCCCAAAAAGCCTGATACAGGGAACTCTCCATGAGTCATTGACTCATTTCATTGAACGAGAGACCTTCAATTTTTAATGCAGAGATAGCTCCGATTTCTCCATGAGCCCATTTCGTATCAATCCTTTGGCTCCCTCTCGCAAACTCAGCCCGGAGAGCTTGGCTTTATTCTCTAGAAGGAAGCTCTTCACCGCTTTCGGATCAGCGTAGCTGTATTCTCGCAGCGCCCAACCGATTGCTTTTCTAATGAAAAACTCCTTCTCATTAGCCCTCTTCAGACAATGACTGAAGAGCTGCTTCTCATCAGTCTTCTCTTTGTGGCGGCACTGCGAGAGAAGCGCTGTTCGACGAATCCAACAGTCATCGTCATCAATCCATTGATCCATGACTGGCGCTAAAGTCTCCCTATCTTTGAGCAAGACCTTCCCCACAAGATGGGCCGCGATGACATCCACTAAATCCCACCAAGCACCCTCACGAACCAATTGCTCATAAAACTCCATTGACCCCGCATTGACAAAGTCCTTGAAGTAACAAGCGTACTCCAAGGCCGCGTATTGACACTCCCGATGCGGACGAGTCCAAAGTTCCTTCACCGCAGCCAAATAGGCGCGCTGATTTTTTGGGGGAAAGCGCTTCTTCATCTGCCTGTAAACGGGGACTCGCTCAGGCTTCTTAATTCCATAGAATGGCTGCGTCGTCTTCATATAAGCAGCCATTGGCTTCGCTTGCTCTGGATTTGCTAAAGACTCAAATTCACCAACGACATAATCCACCAATTCTTTTGCCGACAACAAAGCCTCCTCACCTCTCCTAAAGCTCCCCGGAAATTCTCATTCAAAGACTAACAAAGAACATCTATATCAGCGCATCTAATTGAATCCAACACCTGGGGTTCAAAGCGACAAGCTTCGCTTTTGTCGCGCGACAACATCTCTGCGACAAATTCGCATTTGTCGCGCGACAAAAACTCAACAATCATTGAAAACAAAGAACTTAAAGCTTTGGACCACTGTTTGCTTTTATCGGCTCTCATAACTTTTTTGAGAGGATGTGAAGAGATGAGACAGTTTTTGATGGTGTTGGTGTTGGTGTTGTTTCCGCAGTTTGCATTTGGCGATGTATTCGAGGGTCGTTTTGCGGACAAGACAGGTCATTTTATTGAGGTTAGGAAGATCGGTAAGCAGATTTACGAGTTGAAGAAAACGGTGATAGAGAATGGAAAGGAGAGGGTGATTCTGGGTGAAGGAGTGTTAGTGAATGGGAAGTTGTTTGGCAAGTTTGGTCGAGGTCGGAAGGGGAGGAGTTTTAGGAGTCGTGTGGGTGTGTTGGGGGGAGGAAAGAGCGAGGTCGATTTGACGTTGGGGGAGTTGATAGTGACTCGCCGGGAGGCGGAGAAGCGGAGGGCTGAGGACGAGTTGAAGGAGAGGGCGAGGGAGCGTGGAATAGTGGAGGAGAAGCCTATTGATTTCAGTAAGATGTCGAGTCCCTTTGCGCGTCCAGATTTGGGGGGTGTGAAGGACATTAAAC
>JARGOJ010000333.1 GCA_029210225.1 Planctomycetota bacterium | reverse complement strand
CACTTTCAGTGGTGGAGAGTAAGAGCGTAACGATTTTTCGGACTATTATCGCTAAGAGTAAGAAACACAAGAACAACAAGCAATTCTGTCACAATTTGCTTGTGCGTTTGTTATCGATTAGCAAATGAACTTGGCCAAAAGCCTTGCCGCCGGTGCTCCGGCAATGTGACCGCCCGGGGTCAGATAGCGGCCCTGGAATTTGCCAAATGACTTGTTTTCTATGTGTCTTTGACAAGGCGAATAAAGGCTTTGATGCCTCGGAGCAGCTCTTTGTCTTCTGTGAGCCGTTCAATGGAGCGTTCGAACTCTCGGCAAATCTTGTCGATCTGATCGTCGTAGTGCTGCTTGGTATCGGTGAGGCGCCCATCGACTCCGTCGACTCGGACATTGATATTGTCTTTGAAGGCATTGAGTGAGCTGGTGACGCTCTCCACGGAGTGCCGCAGGTCTTTCTGTTGGGGTTCGAGTTTGTCGACGCGGCTCTTGAGTAGGTGAACGTCGTCTCTGGGAAAGCGAAGTTCGCCTCGCAGAACACTGAGCCGCTCCATCTGATAAGCATAAAATGAGGCCATCGGACGGAACATCACAGAGATGAGAAAGGCGGCTGCGAAGACCGTGCCCATCATCGTTGGGACAAAGTAGGTATAGATCCCAACTCCGGCAGCGGTGCCGATGTGTAGGGCCATGCAGAGGACGAGGAGAAGCTTGGCGAGCTTCTTGGCGTCTTTTTTGTCTTTCTCTTTGACCTCTTTGCCCTTGTCCGTGGCGTAGCTTTGATCTTCGATGAGCGCTTTGGCTTCGAAGTAGAGGTTCCAAGGGAGGGTGATCATAGAGAGCAGGGTTGCGCCACCGATGATGCCCCAGGCCAGGTTGTAGACGATGTATAGCTTCTCTTCCCCGACAAAGAAATAGGTGATGCCGAGGGTGATCGCAGCGAGGACAAAGAAGCCGAGTAGGGGGTTCTCTTTTGATTTAGCCACAGGGAGGATCCTCTAAAGTTTTGTGAAGACTAGGGGCCTGGAATCGCGCATATCCTAATCTCGCGAGGTCCATCCGTCGAGGTCGAGGAAGGAAGCAACTTTGCGAGACGGCGTCCGGTGAGAAAAAACGGGCATTTAAAAAGCAGCGAGGATGTGAACGCCCTCACATCCTCGCTAGATTCCCGTGTCATTACGACTGGAAACGTTTATCTAATTCCGTTTTAAGGCGAACTCAGATAGCTTCTTTAAGGCCTTTTCCTGGACGGAAAGAGACAGTCTTGGAAGCCTTGATCTTGATCTTCTCGCCGGTGCGAGGATTGCGACCGGTGCGAGCCTTACGCTTCTTCACGTTGAAAGAACCGAAACCAATCAATTGGACGGTGCCTTCTTTGCCAGCGAGGCCAGCTTTGACAGCATCGAGGACGGCGACGAGAGCGCGCTCTGCGGCGGCTTTCGACTCGCCAACATTGCCGTGCTCATAGATGTACTCAACGAGTTCTGCTTTATTCATTCTTTGATTTCCTTCGGGCTTAGCCCAAAATCCACACTCCGAAAAAGTTAATTATCTGGTATCCATCGACCGGACTGATTCGCCGGACTACAACCTTCAGAACAACTCTGGTTCTTGTAAGGTTTATATGACGAATGACCGACATCAAAGCACCGTGTTACTTGAGTTTTTGACGATTTTTGACAATTTCCCCCGTCTTGAGCACCCTTTGCTATCCTAGGTGCTTAGTGTAAGTCTTTTTGAAACAGAGGTTTGTGGCTTCTCCTGAACCAGCCCTCGCCTCGTCGGCTAGACCACAAGCGGGCTGTAGTTTTTTTTGAAAAATCTCTTTCGAGCGCAAAAAAATCCCTCCGGAAAGAAAAGATTCCGCGCTCATTGCGAAGACACGTGCCTTGGGAAGCCTTGAAACCTGACTTTGAGAACGAGGAATGACGCTTTTTCAATATCTAATAAGATATCGCGAAGATTTGAGATGAACCCGCTAGAACCTTACGCGTCCTAGAATCAACACCCGGCACCAATGCCATCTTCCTCGAATCCCAGACGTTCTTCCTTGTGAAAGAGAGAGCGGCTCAATAGAATTCGGGGCTCTTAGAACTCGTGGGAGTCCGTAAGTGAAGCTCTTGAAGTCAGGCACCAAAATTTTATTCGTCGGCCTTTGCCTCGCCGTCTTTTCCCTGATGCCCCAGACCGCCTGGGCCCAGGATTCCATCAACATCGATGAGATGACCCTTGATATGCCTATCAAACGGGGTCAGCAAGTCAAAGCCCTCACCATCTTGGAAAAATGGGGCGCGAAGCTTGGCCATGTCATCGTTGCTGACAAACAACTCAACGGTGTGGTCATCAACTTCTTGACCATCGAAACCAAGCTGAGTTGGAAGATCTTTAAGCAGGTCCTCTCCATGAATGGAGTGGTCGTTGTTGAAGAGGCTGTGAGCCCTGGGCGCTTACTCATTCGAGTTCACATGTTGCGAAACGTGCGGGCTAAAGAAGTCGCCCCGTATCCGCTCATCGAGCCCAAAGACATTCCCACCCGAGAAGAGATCATCACTACGATCATTGCGGTGAAGCACGGCGCGGCCTTTGATATCTTCCAGGCCCTCCGATCTCTCAAGCGACGCGACCGTCGTCAGGTTGGCGGTATCTTTCACGTTAAGGGCCCCGAGCTGATCATCATCGCCGACTTTGCCCCCGCGGTGAACTACTACGAGAAGATCATTCGCTCCCTCGATGTCGCCGGCACCAACCAATCTATATCGATCCGCAGCTTGCGTTGGTCTGTCGCCTCCGAGCTAGCACAGGTCCTCCAGCAAATCGTCCAGCCTCAGGGTCAGACCGGACGCACAGGCGGCGCGAGAAGAGCTGCTGTTCCTGGTCGTCCCGTTGCTCCAACTCCCTCAACCGGCGGCTCCGGCCAGACTCCTCAAGCCCAGGTCATCGCCCACGATCCCACAAATAAGCTCATTATTCGCGCTTTCGATTATCAGATTGAAGAGATCGACAAGCTCATCACCGAGCTGGATGTTCGCGTCCGCGCTCCCGGTCCTAAGTTTCACGTCTATAAATGTAAAGACGCCGACGCCGAAGAACTCGCTGGTAAGCTGAACGAACTCTTCACTGGAGCAGCTCCAACAACGAATACAAACCGTCTGAATAGTGGCTCCAGCAGCTTTGGAACCAACAATAACAGCGGTTTTGGCAACAATAACCGAAACACGACTACCAACCGGAACTCGACTTTTGGAAACACGAACAACAACCGGAATTCGACCTTTGGCAACAATAATAGGAACACAAACAACCGGAACACGAACACGCGTCGGAACACCGGAGGTATTGGCGGAGCAGGGAGCAACGCTCTTGACGTTCGTATCATTCCTGATGAGCTGACCAACTCGATCCTCGTTCAAGCGGAAGAAGAAGACTACATCGTGGTCCTCCAGCTCATGCGTCAGCTCGATAAGAAGAAGCGCCGCGTCCTCATCGAAGCCGAAGTCTGGGAGATCTCAGCCAATGACGACTTGCTCATCAGCACCGAGCTGGCCTCCACCCAAAACACCGCTCAAGACTCGATTCGCCCCTTAGCTGTTTCAAGCTTTGGCGCCTCCCAAGTCTCTCTCGATCAAACAGGAACTCGGTTCGCCCGGGGCCCCGGAAGCGTTGGAGTGGACGCCAACGGAAACCCAACGATCAACCTGGCCGGCGGCCTCACCGCCCTCGTCACCAGAGACGAGATCGATAACATTCCTATCCTCTTGAACACTCTTCAGGGATACTCGAAAGCGCGCCAAATCACGACCCCCTTCACTTTGACAAACGACAATGAAGAAGCCACCTTCCGGGTCAACGATCGTCAACCCTTCCAAACAACAACCGTCAACAACGTCGCCTCTCAGCAGAACGTCCAGTTCGTCGACGCTGAATCGACCTTGACCGTGATCCCCACCGTCAACAACGACGACAGCCTGACCCTCCAAGTCAACCTCATCATCTCGTCCTTCGGCCTTCGCACCGACCCCAACCTGCCTCCTCCCACAAACTCTCGGGAATACCAAGGAACAGTCACCGTTCCTAACGGCAAGTTCGTGATCTTCGGCGGCCTCGACTCAGAGAGCACATCCTTCACAGAGAGTAAATTCCCTCTCCTCGGCGATATCCCCTATCTTGGACACTTGTTCAAGAGTTGGCGTCGCAACAAGTCCTTCAATAAGCTCTATATCTTTATTCGCCCTGTCATCTTCTCGAATGGTCAATTCCGCCAGGACATTGAAGCCTCTCAGGCGCTCTTGAAAAAGGCCCATATCGAGGCGAAGCAAGAGCGCTGGGTTCCCACTGTGATCCCTTCACGCCTCAAGCGCAATGACAGCGATCTTCAGGACAAGGCCTTCGAGCTCTTCGGCACCGGAAGCGCCAACCCCTTCCGCCGCGCTCCTTGAAGTCCAACAATTGCAACAACAGCACGCCCTAACTGGGAGGTATTGTGAAAAACCGAGTTCTCCGTGCCCTTCTCCGGGAGGGCGCCCTCACTGAAGAACAAGTCCAAACCGTTCGCGAATCCTCCAAGGAATCCGGCTTATCCTTCGATAAGATCCTCCGAGAGAAAGACTTCGTCACCGAAGAAAAACTCCTTGAGATCTTTCATAAGGTCACCCGATTTCCCTACGAAAAAGACCTCTCCAAGTGCAAAGTGCCTGAAGAGTTCATGACTCGCATCAACTCCTCTTCGGCGCGCAGCTTTGGAATGGTGGCTATCGATTATCACGATGGCATCTTCAATGTCGCCACCAATGAGCCCCTCAATATCCACGCCATGGACCAGTTGGCTGGGCAGCTTGAAGCCGAGACGGAAACCGTGCTCGCGAGCCGCTCGGAGATCCTCTCCCTGCTCAATCGCTCCTACGCCCAGGGCGTCGCTGAGGTCGAGTTGGATGGCCTCGAAGATGAAGACTTTGTCACGATCCAAGACATGGACGGCAACGAAGACCTCCTCGCCGAAGACAAAGGCCCCATCGTTCAAATGGTCAACAAGATCATTTTTGAATGCTATAGAACACGCGCCTCCGATATTCACTTTCAGCCTCAAGAGACTCATCTCCTTATTCGAGGCCGCATCGATGGCATCCTCTACGATCGCAAGACCATCCCCAAGCAGTTCCAGGACGCGGTCCTCACTCGCCTCAAGGTTATGTCGAAAATGGACATCGCTGAGCGCCGCCTACCCCAAGACGGTCGAGCCTCTGTGAGCATTGGTGACTCCGAAATCGATATTCGCTTCAACTCCGTGCCAACAAACTATGGCGAGCGCATCGTGCTTCGATTGCTCGATAAGACCGACAAAGTCTACGACCTCGACGATATTGGTCTTCATAATGATGACCTCACCTTGTTGAAGAAGCTCATCGGCTTCCAGCATGGCATTGTCCTCGTGACCGGTCCTACTGGATCGGGAAAAACAACCACCCTCTATGCTGTGCTCTCCAAGATTGACAACAGCGTGAAGAACGTGATCACCATTGAAGACCCGATTGAGTATCACCTCGGTGGTATCAGTCAGATTCAGGTCTCGACTAAGAAGGGCTTGTCCTTCGATAAGGGTCTTAGAGCCCTACTCAGGCAAGACCCCGACGTCATGATGATCGGTGAGATTCGAGATGGTGAGACCGCGAAGATCGCGATTCAAGCCGCGCTCACCGGTCACCTTGTGTTCTCGACTCTCCACACCAACGACTCCGCCAGCTCCGTCACTCGTCTCCTCGACATCGGCGTAGAGCCTTATCTGGTGGCTTCTTCAGTCATCTGTGTGATCGCTCAACGCCTTGTCCGAGTGATCTGCAAAGAGTGCAAGAGCCTCTACGAACCAACCGAAGAAGAGCTACAAGATATTGGTTTGACTCTCAAAGATCTTCCGACCGGAAAGATTGCTGTTGGTATGGGCTGCACCTTCTGCTTTGACACAGGATACGTAGGTCGAACCGCGATCTATGAGATCTTGACTATCACCGATGCCGTCCGTGAATCGGTGCTCGCTCGGCAGGGTGCCTCGACGATTAAAGAAAAAGCTATGAAGCACGGATTGAAGACCTTACGTAGCGATGGCGCACGTAAAGTGATTGAAGGCGCGACAACCATCGAAGAAGTTCTTCGCGTGACTCAGCTCGACCTAGGTTAGAGAGGGATTTCATGCCGGTTTACGAATACAAAGCACTTGACTCCAAAGGCAAGCCAAACACAGGTGTTGTTGACGCAGACACTCCTCGCGAAGCCCGAGAAAAACTGCGTAAGAGGCAGATCTTCGTCACGAGCATGACTGCCAATGACGGCAGCGATAAAACCAAAGGCAAGAAAAAAGCGCTCACCGATAAAGCGACGATGGGAGGAGCAACTGCGGGCATTAGCGCTATGTTCCAGAATCCGCGGCGCCAGGAAATTACAGCGCTGACTCGTCAGCTTGCGACTCTGCTATCTGCCGGTATTCCCCTCGTTGACTCATTGAACGCCTTGGTGCAGCAGGTTGAGAGTAAGGACGTTGAGAAAGCGCTGCGCAACATTCGCGAAGATGTTCAGTCAGGTATTAGCTTCGCAGATTCCCTCGCTCGCCACCCCGTCTTCTTCTCTCCTCTCTATACAAACATGGTGAAGGCTGGAGAGGCTTCCGGTGCCTTGGATGACATCCTCAAGCGCCTCGCTGCCTTTATGTATGCGCAGAATAAGATGAAGAACAGGGTTATGGCGGCCCTGACTTATCCAATGATTATGTGCTTCGCTGGAGCCGGCGTTGTGACTTTCTTGTTGACCTTTGTGGTGCCAAAAATCACCAAGGTCATCACCAAGCGAGGCGGACCTCTCCCCGCTCCAACAATGTTGCTGCTCGCGATTCAAAACATCTTTGTGAATTATTGGTGGGTGATGCTGACTTTGGGCATCGTGACCCTAGTGGTTTACCAATCGATTGTCTCGACGGAGAAAGGCGCCCTCTGGCGCGACACCTGGAAGCTCAAGCTGCCGATCTTCGGTGAGCTATTCCGAAAACAGTCGGTCTCACGCTTCGCGACCACCTTTTCAACCCTCCTTCGCAGCGGTATTCAAGCGACTGAATGCCTGATTATTCTGCAAAACGTTGTCGACAACAAGCTCCTCAGCAATGTGCTGAAGACGGTTCGAGAGCGGATTATTGAAGGAACGGATATCTCGACTCCGTTGAAGCAAAGCGGTGTGTTCCCCCCAGTTGTTGGTTATATGATCGCTGTGGGTGAGCAATCGGGTCAGCTTGAGGACATCCTTGAGAAAATCTCCGAGTCCTACGACGAAGAGGTTGAGATCACGACGGCCAAGGTCACATCGTTGATTGAGCCGGTCATCATTATTGTTTTGGCGGTCATCGTTGGATTTATTGTCCTCGCTGTGGTCATGCCGCTGGTTTCTGGCTTTAAGATGTAAGGTCGAGGACCCCAGCCAGGCCTTCAATGCTCTCGCTTTGAGTGGCTTCCTTCGGGGACTGGCTGAGCCCGTTGTCTTTGCTTATTCGAGGGCCTTGGTAGACGGCGAGAGCGGGACGCGAAATCAGGCAACTTTTTTCCTCCAAATAATTGGATGCTTTCGACTAAACTATGCCCCAGCAAGCCCGTCCTAAGGGTGCAAGAACACATATCAAAGAATACAGTAAGAGGAAAAGTCATGGTTCGTAGATTCCAACTAAAGAAGTCGTTTACTCTTGTTGAACTCATGGTTGTTGTGGCCATCATCGGAATCCTGGCAACCGTTGTCGTTGTTAATGTTGTGGGTCAAACCTACGAAGCAAAGAAGGCCAAAGTGAAGGCCGACTTCGCCAGCATTAAGACAGCCCTTCGCATCCATAAGCTCAATAACAGCCGCTATCCTCGCCAGATCGATGAGCTGCTTCAACCAAGCAATAATGGTAAGCCTGCTGCTTTGGAAGAGCTCGCTCAAGATCCTTGGGGCAATGATTACGTTTACGAGTACCGCTCAGGTAGTAAATATCAGCTCATTTCCTACGGAGCCGATGGTCAGCCCGGCGGCGACGAAGAAGACCAAGACTTAGATATCGATTTCTTTAAGAATGAGAACGGCCAGAGATAACAACTGGGGATACAAGCATGAGACAGTCACAACGCGGATTTACGCTTATGGAATTGACCGTTGTGGTGGTCATCCTGGCTTTAGTCTTTTCGCTTGTCCTGCCCATTGTTGAAAACTCAACTCCTAGCTACCGCCTGAGCGCAGCGGTTCGGCAGATTGGCTCCTTTATGGAGCTTGCCCACGCCGAGAGCGTCTCAAGCCGAAAACCCTACGCGGTTGTCTACGACTTTGATAACAATCAACACTGGATGCTTATCCCCGTCGAACGTCCGGTCGATGGGGATCCAGATAAAACTCAGTGGGTCCTCGATCAGGATGATCCCGAGGCTCGCACCGACACGGAATCACTCCCCCA
>JARGOJ010000332.1 GCA_029210225.1 Planctomycetota bacterium | reverse complement strand
CCTCCCCCGAAAAAACGGGCCCCCGGAGATAAGAGCACAGGGCGCATGAAGCGCCCCTCCAAAGAAGAAATGCAGGGTGCCCGCGCTGAAGGACTCAAGCGCAAAGGGCCACCGCCCGGTCCTCCCCCAGGGCCCCCTAGGAAAGTGACATCATCTCAAGCAATCAAGAAAAATGACCTCAACAAAGCACAGGCCAAGAAAGCCAACGAAGAAACCGCCGAGTTTGCTCCTCCTCCCCGGGATGAAATGGAAAAAGCGAGACAAGAAGGCATCGCCCGCAAAGCAGCCAATATGAAAGAGCTCGCTAAGAAACAAGGCGCGGCCGGTCCGGCTCCTAAAAAGGTCGACGAGACTGACGACTACGATGACTTCATGATGTTCGCCGACTCCGCTGATGAAGCCGGGACAGGTTAAGCGCGACCTTCATTTCGCCAGCACCCCTCTCGAAAATCTCCCTTCACTCTCATGATGAGCGTCGCAAAAGCCGAAAAGTACAGCGGATTTGTACCGAATTCCAGCTAGTCCTCTTGCGAAGGCCCAACCATGACAAAAAAAACCATACACGTGTCCGCCCCCTGTCGTATTGACTTCGCTGGAGGCACCCTCGACCTCTGGCCTCTATGCGCCCTGCTCGGCGACGTCTACACCGTGAATCACGCCATCACTCGACGCGCTGAAGTCACAATCGAAACGGCAGAGACCGAGCTCTCCGAGGTCGTGTCCCAAGATTTAGGTTTGCGATTACTTGTGGCTAGGGAAGAACCAGATGTTGATGAAGGTCCCTTAGAGCTGATCGCCCTCGCCCTTCGCTCGCTTGAACCGCCCCATCCAGTCAAAATCACGATTCATAGCCCTGTTCCGAAAGGCTCAGGCCTCGGCGCCAGTTCAACGATCATGATCGCAACCCTCAACGGGCTCGCCGCCTATCGCGGAGTGGAGATGAAAGCCGAGGAATTCGTGGCCCTGGCCCGAGACCTCGAAGCCAAGCTCATTGGTGTTCCAACAGGCACCCAAGACTATTGGGCGGCGCTCAAGGGTGGCCTGCTGGCAATTCACTATTATGCGGGTCAGAACATCGGCGCGCCTTTAGAGAATCTTGAAGTTGGTCCAAAGCTGAAGAGCTATCTGGATGACTCTTTGATCGTCTTCTTTTCAGGCGAGCAACACTTCTCCGCCGCGCCGAATTGGTCGATGCTCAAGGCATACATTGAGAATGAAGGTGACGGCCGAGTGCGAAAAGCCTTCGCTACGGTCGCTGAATCAGCCCGTGCGGCTGCGGACGCGTTTAAGAATGATGACATTCAAGCTCTAGAAGCCGCCATATCGAAGGAATGGGAAGCCCGGAAGACGCTCTCCGACGCTGTCTGTCCCGTCCGTATTGGAGAGATCATGGAACGGCTGAAAAACGCTGGAGTCTCCTCTATGAAGCTCTGTGGTGCTGGTGGAGGAGGGTCGATGATTTGTCTCGCTCCTAAAGAAAAGCATGAAAGCCTTATCGCCCTGGCAGAGGAGTTTGGGCTCAGTCACCTTGAGGCAACATTGGATGACCGGGGCGTTCTCATAGAAGAACGATAGGCGGTTCGTATCACCGTCGTTTGCTTGCTTACTTTTGACTGCTGAGCGTTTGGCCCCGAGGCGTCGGCACGATTTCGTATTCGTCGGTGTTGACCGCTCGCTGGACGGTGGCGAGGTTTAGGTAGCCGAGCAACCAGACCGCTTGGTGCTGGCCCTTAATAATCGTGTTGCCGGTGCTCTGATTGAGAATTTCCTGGGCCTCTTTGATGATTGCAGAATCGGCGGGGATTCTAAGCTTCCAGGCTTGCAGCGCTTCTAAGACGGCCCTTGGGCCACGCAGTAGAAAGAGGATGGTGGCGACGATTCTTTGTGGTTGGCTGAGGTCTTGCGCGCTTGGATAGCTCGTGTTCGCCAATCCATCGATCTCCCGTTGGGCGTTCTCATCATTGTTTAAGGCTGGAAGACCTCTGAGAGGATCCACGCGACGCCACGCCGTCCCAACCCCTATTATTAGGTAGGCTGATGCGAACCAGGGCGCATAGTTTGATGATAGGGAATGGGCCGCGAAGTATATGAAGCTATAAACAAAGAACGAGAAGAAGGATCCAAAGATGCCTTTGATCATGAAGTCTGCGAACGCGTCGCTGTTTTTTTTCTCGATGTAAGTCTCTAAGTCCATAGCAACCATTTTAGTGAAATTGCGCCACACATTTTCAATCGGTTGAACCTTGGAGTGAACTTTCGTCCTTCTTTACTTTTTTAAGACTTTTTAGGAATAGCGCAGGCCCTCATAGCTCACTTAATTTTCTGTTTTCGAAGCCAACTCTTGTATTTCGCGGCGACTCCATGACGCTTCCCTTTTGATGCGAAGATCCAATCACAGAAGTAATCGACACTTCCATTGGGACCTGAAACCCTCAGGGCCCGGTAACTGCAGTAGCGCAACCACCCACTTTGACTCTTCAAAGATTTCACAAGCGCTTTGAGCGAGCGTCCCCTGCTTGTTCCGGCCAAAATCAGAGCTGCCTGACCTCTATGGTGACCCGCGCCCTGTTCCAGATATTCTGCCAGGGCATCCTGAGCCTGATCGTCGTTAAAATCACCGAGCAGATTGACGATGACGGGGAGCAAAGGTGAGGCCCGTTGGTACACCTTAAATCCAATGCCGAGGGCGTTCTTCTTCTTTTTGGCGGGAGGATTCTGGATACGATAGAGTTCGAGCTTTCGAGCTTTCTTAAAAGCCTTGATAAGCTCTGCTAAGGGTACGACATTTAAGATTCTTAAAGTCTCGAATGCGCTGGTGGCATCAAGCTCCTGAACGGTGACCGATTTGTGGGCCAATTGGAGGGTTAGGAAGCCGTCAATCCATTCTTTGGCCGCCTTTTTAGCGTCGTCAGGGGCCATTTGAGCGGCGAGTCTCATCGCGGCGCTGCGTATTCGGGGGTCGCCGTCCTTCAAGAGTTCCAAAATAGTGGCCTTCTCAATTTTCGTTGCCGCGTCTAGCAACTGGAGAGCCTGTGCCCGAAGAGGAAAGCGACACTGGGTATCCTTCACGATAACCCTCAGGCGTTCTATCCCTGTGTTTCCCATGGATGGCAATGATTTGATGAGGAAGACTAGGGTTGGCGCCTCAAAAGCTCCGAAGGTATCAACCGCAGCTATTTGACTTCTTAGGCGTCTAGCGGTCGCTGGTGTGGCCTCCCAAATCTTGACGAGCTCTTTAAGGGCGTCCGTGTCTCCCTTGCCAGCGAGTGATATCAAGGCCAGCTGGGTGAGAACGGTTCCCCGAAGATCCGCGGGATCGGGCACGTCCGGCCGTTTCCCGGCGTCTTCATTGAGGCTTGCGCCAATTAATCGGCACTTCGCGAGAGCTTTTTTCAGGATCTCCGTCGAGAGAGCAGCATCGCCCTTGACCGTTCCTAACAATTGAATCGCCAATTGAAATTCGTCCAGTGTTGTCCTGGTTATTTTGAGCTTAGATAAGTATTTATCGAGGGTCAGCGCGGCGAGCTGCCATCCATCCTTGTGCCCGAGTTCAATCATCAAGGTCAACGCCAAACATCGTTTTTGAATGTCCTTGGAGGACGCTAACGATTTAACAATGGGCAAGATCTTGTCGGACTTCTTCCGGGCTAAAGCCTTCAGGGCTCTATCCCGAGCGACAGGGTCGGAGCATTGCTGAAGGGCCTCAAACAAAGGCTTCGAGAGGTCTTTTCCTCGGTAAGACGCCAGGACCGCGACGACGTTTTGCTGGAGCAGCGGGTGGGCGTGGGGATGAAGGTATGCCTCAAAGACTGGAATGACCTCGCTCGGCGGCAACGCGAGGCTGTAACGGCATAGTGGATTATAGAGGGAGTGACTGTAGGACGCGGACAATTCCTTCGCGACGAGGCGCAGCAGCATCGCCTCTTCAGGGTCTTTACTCTTCAACGGTCGAGGTGAATTCGACGGGAGCGGTGAGACCCGAGCTTGCACGGCTTTGACGACCTCGGCCACTCGTGTTTTCGGAGTTACAAAAATGGAATAGTCAAAGGCAATGAGTGACGGCACGCCAATTTCGGCGAGGAACTCAATCAGCTGCGATTCGAGCATAGTGTTGGGGTGGAAGAACTTCCTTAGTAATCCGGTCATGCCCAATAAAATGAGGTCTTCCGTGACAGCGGGAGGATACTTCCCCTTCAGCTTTGTGCCCCACTTGACCTTCTTGATCGCCTTTTTGTCTATCGGCCCGAGACCAAATCCTTCTTGGCTGGTCGGTCGCTTGCCTCGGGGTCTCTTCGGAGAATTCGGTAACTCTCCAGGCATGGGGATGCCCAATTCCCCGAAGATGTCGATGGTTATGATCTCCAGGAGGTCCATTGTGGTGGCCGTCAACCTTGTGGGGGCAGCCTTGCGCGGCTCTTTCGCCGTCGAGTAGCGCTTGCCTCGGTCCCGGGTGACCGTTTTGTTTTTCTCAGAATTCCCCGTGGCCTTCTTCTGGACTCCTGAAGTCGCGACTCGCTCCTTTATTCCGGAAGTCGGCACTCTTAAGACAGAACTTGGGCTCGGCAGGAACCAATCCCAGGGGTTTCCTGGGGGGATTCCGACGTCAAGATCGGCGTATGAGCTGGCTGGAAAGAAGAGCGCGAGGCTCAGACAGAGCAGTCGAATGAGGGGACGACGCGAACTTTTCTGGACCATGTTTCGAGGCTCCCCAATTTGACACACTGACCGAACTCTATACTACGATGGTCTCGGAGCCTTTGTTCCCTGAATTCTCTGTTGTAGAGTGATTTTGTTTGGCAACTCTGGGGCTGGGAAATCGACCTTAGCGAAGCGACTCAAAGAGACTGAGAGTTTGGCTCATCTCGACTTAGACAGCATCGCCTGGTTGCCTACAAGTCCGCCACAACGAAGCGCCGAAGCCGACGCGCAAAAGAGTATTCAGACCTTTGTTGATGAGAATGAAAATTGGGTGATTGAAGGTTGCTATGGCGATTTATTGCAATTCGCCAGTCAATTCTCCAGCGAGCTCGTCTTCCTGGACTTGTCCGTTGAAGATTGCACTGAAAACGCTCGAAATCGGCCGTGGGAGAAACACAAGTATGAGTCGAAAGAGGCCCAGGACGCGAATTTCGAGATGCTCGTCAATTGGATTGGACAATACGATCAGCGGGCGGACTGTTTTTCTCAGTCGGCTCACACAAAGCTCTACGAATCCTATAAGGGGAAGAAGAGCAGGCTTCGGACTCGGAAAGAGATCAATGAATTGAAGTGATCTCAATTCTTTGACGGTCGAATCACCAGACAATTGAAAAACATTGGAATGGGAGCTGGCTGATATTTAGCGCTGCTCCCATTCGTCAACTATCAATGAGCCCAGGGTTTGTAGGCGTCCCAGCCCAGGAATTCATTGCGGGCGCTGCACGCCGCATCAATGCTCTCTGCCTCCGTGCGCCAGAGAAGGCGGGCCACAGGGCTTAATAGTTCACGAGCGGATTCGTTATTTTGCGGGAAGAATGAGTAAGTCTGAGAGTCTGATTCGTCTTCGATCCAAAGTTCGTATATAGTCATCGCATACCTCTCTCCGTAGAAGGCAGGTTAATAAATTAATCTGCCCTCAAAGACGGAGAGGATGACGCGAACCTGTCAGAGCATTCCCATCAGTCGTATCTTAGCGCGTCAATCGGGTCGAGCTGCGCCGCTTTCCAAGCTGGATAGAGCCCAGAAACCAATCCCACCATTGTCGAGAAACCGAAGGCTAAAACAATAGCCCAAGTCGGCGTAAAGACCTCCGGGAAGTCGACCCAAATGCTGATGACCTCGTAGGCAAATCGCCCCGCTAACATCCCCAAGGCGATGCCTATAAATCCCCCCATGATCCCAAGCGCCATAGCCTCAATGAGGAATTGCGAGAGGATGTTCCTATTCTTCGCTCCCAGAGCTTTTCGGATTCCAATCTCTCGTGTCCTCTCCGACACTGAGACCAGCATGATATTCATAATGCCGATGCCCCCCACTAAGAGGGATATCCCCACAACTCCCATGGTCAGACCTGTCACAATGATGCTCATCTTCGAGAACATCTGCAGAATCTGATCTTGAGTCATAATCCGAAAGTCATTGGGCTCTCCCAATCGACGACGGTGGCGCATTCTCAATAGATAGGTGATTTGGTCAATCGCCTTCTCTGCCTGGCCTTTCTTGGCCTGGGCCAAGACCGTCACTCTGTTCTTTCGGCGTCGCCCAAACATCTTGAAAGAAGTTGTAATAGGCACAAGCACCAGCTCATCCTGATTTCGTCCAAAGAACGACCCCTTCTCCTCTAAAAACCCAACAACGCGAAAACGCGTGCCTCGAATCCTGACCTCTTTATTGAGCAGGTCTTCTTTCTTGGCGTCGAGCTTCTTGACCACCTCGACGCCGAGGAGACAGACGTTGAGGTTCTTTTCAATATCGAGGGGAGTGAAGACGCGTCCTTCCTCGACGAAGTGCTCACGAATCATGTGATAGGCCGCGGTCGTGCCTGTGATCTCGACGTCGGTGCTGGCGTTACTGCCAAACTTAATCAAGCCGTTCATATTGACCTGAGGCGCGCTCCGAGCCACCGCAGGGCATTCTTCGCCGATGGCGACGGCGTCGTCATAAGTCAGCATAATGCGACCCAGACGGCGTCCCTTGACGCCCGGAGGCCGGTGTCTGAAGACCCACATGGTGTTTGATCCGAGGCCTTCAACCTGGTCCAACATGAACTTTGAGGCCCCTTGAACAATAGAAACCACCGCGACCACTGCAGACACAGCGATCACGATTCCTAAGGTCGTCAAGAGGCTGCGAAACTTGTTCGCCGAGATCTCTTGGAGGGCAATTTTTATCGTCGCGAAAATTAACATTCGCCCTACTCTTTCTTGGCGGTCTTATCTTCGCCCTTGTTCTTCTTGCCTTTTTTCTTCCCCTTTTTGCCCCGCTTGCCTTTCTTTCCGCCGCTTTCTTTCTCAACAGAATTGATCGGGTCGCCATGTTGCAAGCCTTCCAAGACTCGGTAAGGACCAACAATCACCTTCTCCGTCTCCTTCAAGCCACTCTCAATCTGCACCACGTCGCCGTCAGAGAGCCCCAATTCAACAATGCGAATGTCAGCCTTCCCGTCGACATCTACAAAGACCACGTCGAGAGCATCGCTTCCCTTGCCTTCTGGGATATTAGGCACCTTCGCTTCTTTCAGATCCCGTCGGCGACGCTGACCCACGGCTTGGATGGGAACGACAAGGACATCTTCAACCTTTTTAGTCTCAATCTCAACATTTGCAGTCATTCCCGGGCGAAGCTCTTTGTTGGGTTTCGAGATAAGTATGCGAACTCTGAAATAGAGTGTTTCACCATCCTTCGCCGCACGGTTGCCAATCTCGAAGACCTTGCCCTGAAGCTTCTTTGAGTCTCCAAGGGCTGCAATACGAACGACGACGTTTTGCTCTTTTTCGACCGCGACAATGTCTCCCTCGTCCACATCCGCATAAACATACATGCGAGAGAAGTTGGAGATAATGTAGTGAGTGGTCGCCGTGGTGCTGCTGTCATTGCGGTTGATGTTCTCCCCAGAGTTGATGTTCCTAAGGGTGATAATCCCGGCCATCGGCGCCAGGATTTTCGTCTTCTTCAAGTCGCGCTTGGCTTTGGTGATCGTCAACTCCGCCAGGGTCTTGTCGGTCTTGGCGCGGGTCAACTTCAACTCCGACATGGCCTTAACCTTCATTAGATCTCGGAGCTGAATCGTCGCGTTTTCAATCTCAAGCTCCAGGGCATCCCGCGCCAGCTGAAGGTCTTCCTTCGCGATCTTCAAGGTCAGGCGGGCCACGCGCAGCTCGGCTTCGGACGATTCGACCTCAACCTCTGTTCCCAAACCCTTCTTGAAGAGTAAGCGAGAACGCTTTGCCTTTGATTCAGCCGTCTCCAAGCGCGCCTTTGACTGCTGAAGGCTAATCTCGCTCTTCTTCAAGGAGAGCTTCTTCTCCTTCACCGTCGCCGGCTGACCATCGTCATCACGGTCCTTGAGCTTCGCGTTGGCGTCCTCTAGCTCGGCCTCCGCTTCCTCAATGGCCACTTTCCGCAATGATAGTGTTTTTTCTGCTTCGAGGAGCTGCTCTTGGTATTCGGTGGGGTCCAGGGCGAAGATCAAATCGCCTTTTTTGACCTCATCGCCTTCATCCACAGCCAGGCCAAGAACAGTGCCTGCGAAAGGAGCCCCCACCGCGACCTCTGAGCCCGCGCTCAGGGACCCTGGAGCGGCCACAGCTTGCGCGATGGTGCCTCTCCGGGGCTTGGAGACATCGACCACAGGAATGCTCTGGTCATAACCAAAGCGCAGCTGAAAGGCCTCCTTCTTGCCCTTCTTGCCCTTTCCATCCTTATCGTCGGTCTTTTTGCCGAAGGCCTTGGTGATGGTCGGACGCAA
>JARGOJ010000331.1:7493-8488 GCA_029210225.1 Planctomycetota bacterium | reverse complement strand
CACTGAAAGTACTGGCCCGCTTTTCTGCCGCCGATTCCTATCTGGGCCCACGCCAAAAAAGGCCGCATTCGAGGGTCACTCAATCTTTTGCGTCTTTCACCGCGCCTGCCAGGAAAGTTCCGACACGATCACAGGCCTCACTGGCCTCCGGAATAAACGGCGCCAACATTTGCCATACATGAACCATATCCGGCCACAGCTCTAATGTAACGTCGTTGCCCGCATTCTCTAAAGCAAGCCCTAAAGCTTGGACGTCATCGCGGAATATCTCTGCCTCACCGACCTGAATGAGCATCGGTGGTAAACCAGTAAGATCAGCGAATAGCGGACTCCCGAGGGGCGTCTCAGGGTCCTGCCCAGCCAGGTATTGCGCGCCGCCCCAATTGGCAAACTCTTCAGGCAAGAAATCCCACGGCGCGTTTGTTTTGAACGACTCTGAGCAGCAACGCAGGTCAACAAAGGGACAAAGCAACGCCGCCGCAGCAGGCAAGGACTGCCCGTTGTCCCGTGCGTCGATTAACGCCGCCAAAGCTAAATTGCCGCCGGCAGAATCCCCCGCGATGACGATCTTTTCCCCTGGATAGCCTTTGTCTCGGAGCCAGGCTAATGTTCCGCGAACATCTTCTAGAGCAGCAGGAAAGGGATGCTCCGGCGCCAAGCGATAGTCGAGGGATAGAGTCTTTAATCCTGAGCTCAGGGCCAAAGCCGATATCAACTCTCGGTCGGTCGTTTTCCAAGAGCCCGCGACAAATCCCCCGCCATGTAAAAAGAGCAGTACCGCTCCGTCTTGAGAATTGGGAGGAAGGAACCAAGCTGCTGATTGATTGACAACGGTGATTTCTTCAATCTTGACCTTTCGGGAAACCAAGGGCAGCCCTCTTGGCGCGGAAAGGTCTTTACGGAGCACTTCTATCGGACGCTTGCGAAGAGTGTGCCCAAGGTCGCTCTTGAGCGCAGTGAACATTGTCTCCGTCCAGAGTTCCCACCCTGGCCTC
>JARGOJ010000331.1:0-7483 GCA_029210225.1 Planctomycetota bacterium | reverse complement strand
TCAGTCTCTTGCCAACACAACGACGAGCGATGGCTTTCAAAAGACAAAGATTGACAATAAACCCAAAGCGGAGCAGAGAAAACATTCTTTAACCTGACTAAAAAACTAAAGGCATTCATTAACTACTAGTGTCACCCAATAAATTCACGGCGCTGACCCTTTTCAATCAGTTTTTTGATCCTCGTCCACCGATACACTGTCTTTCACTCTAGAACCTAAAATCGGTATGAATCGCCGCTTGTGGTTGAATGCCTCGGCATAGCCGGGAATTTTGAATAGCTGTTCTTCTTCCCAGGGTATTCGAATGGCTAAAATGATCCCATTAGCAATGCTCAAAAATGCAGCGCTCCAATAGGCCGAATGAATCAATGGGAGCGCCGCAATCTCGATAATGACAGCCACATAGTTTGGGTGACGAAGCCAACGATAAGGACCATGACTCACAATTTGAATATCCTCACTCACCAAACCCCGCGTATTCCATGAGGCGCCCAGGGACCGAATGACCCACAGCCGAAGCAGTGTTGCCACACCAACGAGAGCTAATGACGCCAATGCCAAAGGCCATAAGAACTCTCTCCGTAAAAAGTAAAGTTCCAGGGGAGGCAGAATGAAGAGCAACGTGTGAATCGCAACCATGAGGACGTAGTGATACTCGAAGCCCTGCTTCTCGCTTTTGTCCCGAGACAAGTGCTGCTTCGACTTCCGTAGCTCCAGCAGGCGCCCTGCACCGACTAAGGCCAAAATAATCAAAAATGCAATGTGGCTATTGTCCATTCAGTTAGATCCCAAGCACAATTCGACACGCGTCCCTTGGAGACAACGAACGAATTCCGTATGTTCCAGCCGCGATGCCCAGGAGCTTCGAAAATGTCGCCGGTTGCTGTCCTAAGTTACCAATGATTCTATGCGCCAACTGAGGATGCTGCGACAACCACAAGACCAGGCTCGTTAACATTGATAACTCACGAATGCTCTTCAATCGCGTCTTGTGATAGGAACGCAGACGCTTTAAGCCAAAATCACTCTCTTCAAAAGCGCCATGAATCGTTTGCGCGGCTAACACAGAAGACTTCAAAGAAATGGACAGCCCCTCCCCAGTGATAGGATCGAGCGCTCCAGCTGCATCACCAACCAACAACAATCGCGGTCCAAAGCTCGACTTTGCTGGTACACCGAGGGGACCCGTAGCTTGCACTCTTGAGATAAGCTCCGACCGTGACAATTCCATACAGAAGCCATCACCACTCAATTTCAATGTCTCCAATAACGCCGCCGTAATTCGTCCCTGGATCCCCTTCAATTGATCCTGCCCCAAGGTCATGATCACTCCTGTCGATGTGCTAGACAATGGAGTGAGATACATCTCTCGATCGTTAACCATGATGACCTCGACTTGAGGTCTCTCGATTGACCGCGGTGCATGACTAAAATGACCGCGAACGGCCCATCGGGTTTTCCCAGGCGCCACGCCCTCTAAATTCGCCAAGCGACGAACAACCGACCCTGATCCATCCGCTCCCACAACAAAGTCCCCAGACGCCTCCACTCCTCCTCCCGAAACCCTCGGAATGCCTTTGTCAGACCAAGAAAGCGCCTCGACAAAAACACCCAATCGAAGCTCTATTCCGGGCAATTTTTTACACTGCTCCAAGAGCGCTTGATCAAGACTCACCCTTCGCATTGCGACCCCGTAATTGGGCAAAATATCACTGCTTGGGAAATAGGCAGACGCCTTAGGCCCCCCGGGCACCGTATAGCGTATGCCAAAGAATCGGTAGCCAGCCTCCAAACTATCCGAGACAAAGCCTCGCTCCTGCAGGATTTGAACTCCTTGAGGCATCATGCCCTCACCGCAGACTTTTTCCCGCGGGAACTTGGAACCGTCAAGGAGAAGGACGTGGCGGCCGGCTAAACCGAGCTCTAGGGCTAACAACGAACCCGCCGGCCCCGCCCCCACTATAATGACGTCGTATTTCACCGTCCCTCATCCCTAGCATCCTTATCGCGGCCGACTGCGAGCACACTGTCGCACGCCGTCAAATGGAAAATTCTGCGAGCACTATCGTCTCTCTGCCCGTCACAATGTATCTTATCCAAGATCAAACTCTCCTATTCATCCTACGAATGACTATTGAGAGCTCCAATCTTGCTCCTTCTAGAAACGATCTCATGCCCCTCATTCAATCGGTTGCGACCCAGCTTGCGCCTCACTGTTATAGTCAAGAAGAGATAACTCGCGCTCTCATGGATCAATGGGCATCAAATTATCATAACCCGGAACGAATTCTGAGATTTCAGCGAAATGTTCTCGTCGGGTCAAGACATCTTGCTCTACCCCTAGAGCAATACAAGGAAATGAACGGTCTGGGAGCCTATAACACCGCATGGATTAACGCGGCTGTGCCCCTCGCAACCGACGCCGTGACCACACTATTAGACGGCGCCAATCTAGACCCAGGGGCCATCAACCTCATCGCCTCGACCACTGTCACAGGTGTCGCCGTTCCTAGCCTTGAAGCTCGCCTCATGAACACGCTACCTTTTAGCCGCCAAACACGACGTTTGCCTTTAATGGGGCTCGGCGGTCTTGGCGGAGTCGCAGGAATCAACAGGGTTTGCGATTACCTGAAGGCCTACCCGACGCACGCCGCAATTCTACTATCCGTCGAACTTTGCTCGTTGACTCATCAGTCTATGGACGTCAGTATTCCAAACCTGATCGCAAGCGGACTCTTCGGCGATGGATGCGCCGCAGTCCTCATGGTCGGAGACGACCATCCCCTCGCCACAACTTCACCTCTGCGTTGGATTAATTCTCGCTCGGCATTCTTTAAAGATACCGAACGCGTGATGGGCTGGGATATCGTCGACTCCGGCTTTAAAGTCGTATTAAGCCCAGAAGTCCCCAAACTCGTCGAAGCAGAGCTTCCGGACGAACTCAATGACTTTTTGCAAAGCGAAGGCTACACCCGTAAAGACCTTGCCTTTATTGTCGCCCACCCTGGCGGGCCAAAGGTCTTAACAGCCATGCAAGGCGCTTTAGCACTCGATGAGAAGGCTCTTGAAAAGTCTTGGAAGAGCCTCAAAGAGCTAGGCAATATGAGCTCGTCATCAGTCCTATTTGTTCTAAAAGACACCCTCGATCAATCCGAATTGTCTGGGCAATTAGGGGTCATGGTCGCGATGGGCCCAGGATTTTGCGCCGAGCTGAGCCTCTTACGTGGAACGGAAGGACAAGAATGAACCGCGCAGAAATACTTCAATTCTTGACGCTCATTTTGCAGGAGAAATGTAAAATACCTGTCGTTCAATTAACCGAGAATACCCATCTCTTGAACGACCTAAAATTAGACAGCGTTGCTCTCCTGACCCTCTCCGTTGAGATTGAAAATCAGCTTGAGATCATTCTCCTCGACGACCCCGAATCCCCCCCCACAACAGTCAAAGAGATTATCGATCTCGTCGCTCAATCACTGAAAGAGCTAGAGAATCAGTGAAGTTCTTATCACCGACACTATCGAAGCGCCCCTGTCTCCAACAGCTACTCATTGACCTCGCTGAGACCGACAAATGCGTCCGATTTTGGAATGGTTCAATGGCCAGTCCAAAGTTCCTCTACAAGGACATTTTACATCGCGCCCAGAGAGTGGCCTCAGCCCTCATTACAATGGGGCTTGAGCGGGGCGAGCGAGTCGCGATCATCCTCCCCACGGGCATTGATTTTTACGATGCCTATTTTGGCATCCTCTTCGCCGGAGGCTGTCCAACGGCGCTCTATCCACCAGTGCGACTTGGTCGCATTGATCATTGGAAATCGCGAACGGCGCAAATGCTAAGGGAAGCGTCCTGCGTCGCGCTGCTCACAGAGCGACGGATGATGGGGCTCGTGGGCAGCCCGGCCCTTCAGGCCTTACCGAGACTTGGTTGTCACGACATCGCGAAAGTCCTTCAACGCAGTCATTCCAAAGCAACGAATTTTCATAAAGCGAACGATTTCGCCACGGTGCAGTTTAGCTCAGGATCTACTGGGCGCCCCAAAGCCGTGCCACTCACCCATGCAAACATGCTCTCCAACGCCAGCGCGAGCATCACATCGATTCCAAAGAATGAAACCGGCCATAGCGCGGTCAGTTGGCTCCCTCTCTATCACGACATGGGCCTCATTGGCTGTCTTTTAAGCGCCATGGTCGCCCCAGGAGACCTAACTCTCATCCGTCCCGAGCAATTCATTGCCAGACCTCTTACATGGCTTGAAGCGCTGTCTGAAACCAAAGCGACAATCTCGGTGGCTCCCAACTTTGCGTTTGGTCTCTGCGTCAGTCGAATTCAAAAAGAACAGATCCAATCTCTCGATCTTAGTCACTGGACTGTCGCCATGTGTGGCGCCGAACCTGTTCACCCTAATACTCTCAATGAATTTGCCCGCTTACTTGAGCCATGTTCCTTTGAAAAGAAAGCCTTGACCCCGGTTTATGGACTCGCGGAAGCGACCCTAGCGGTTACGTTTAGCTCGTTCACCGCGCCGCCGAAGTGGCTGAGTTTAAGCCGGTCTGCGCTCTTCGAGTCTAAAATTGAAATGAGCAAGGAGCCGGAAAATTCTGTGAGGCTCATGTCTCTTGGTAAGCCACTCCCAGAGACCATTGTGAAGATCGTCGCGAATCAATCGGAGGTCCCCGAACGGACAATGGGTGAGGTCTGGATTCGAGGCCCCGGAGTCTCCTCTGGATATCTTAATGCGCCAGCAGGAACCGAGGGTACCTTTGATAATGGTTGGTTGAATACCGGGGATCTGGGCTTCCTCGATAACAATGAACTCTATCTCTGTGGTCGGAAGAAAGACCTTGTTATCATTCGCGGCCGGAATTACGATCCCAGCCTCATTGAAAAGGCGCTCGATTCAATTCAAGCTGTTCGGAAAGGCTGCGTCGTGACCTTTTCAATTCAGAATGAACAACACAGCACTGAACAGCTCGTCGTGCTCGCCGAACGATCGAAAGTGGCGGATTCCAAGGAAGAAGCAACAAAGCAAACCATCCGAGCCGCAATCCTATCAGAAACAGGACTGAAACCAGATATTGTAGCGATGCTCGCGCCCGGTACTTTGCCGCGAACATCCTCGGGAAAGCTCCAACGATCAACTGCGTGTCAATTGTGGCAAAGCAATGCCTTGCAAGCCCCAGGATCAGCAGGTCTCTCGACCTACGTCGTGGAAAGTGCCCGAGGCTACATCGACCAAATTAAATTGAAGCACTTCCGGCAAAAGAAAAACTAATGAAGATTTTAAGACACGCTTAAGCAAACGGCGTAAAGCGTCACGCTCTACTATTACAGATACAGTCCAGTGAAACTCCCGTATTGAGTTGATGAATAAGCTCGGCAATATTGAGGCCCCTTCATGTTTAAGCACGTGATCAACGACAGTCTCTACCTGGCCCTCCTCGAACCGAGACACAGCCCCGCGCTGTTCCAAGCTGTTGATGACAATCGAGACTATCTCCGACGCTGGCTTCCCTGGGTCGATGCAACCCAGCAACAAAGTGACTCTAGGCAATTCATCGACTGGAGCCTCAAGCAATTCCTAAATGGAAACGGCATGCATACAGGCATTTGGTTTGAGAGCATCCTCGTCGGCGTCGTTGGATTTGCCTCTATCAACTCCTCCAATAGCTCTGGATCGATCGGCTATTGGCTCGTCGAAAGCGCGCAAGGGAACGGCCTCGTGACGCAATCCTGTCGAGCCATCATTCGACATGGCTTTTGCAAGCTTAAACTCAATCGAATAGAGATTCGCTGCGCGGTCGATAATAGTGGGAGCCGCCGCATCCCAGAACGCTTGGGGTTTCAGTACGAGGGGACTTTGAGAGACGTTGAAAAAATCGGAGAACGTTATCTTGATCACGCCGTTTACAGCCTCATCCGTCGCGACAATGACATCAGTCAATACATCCAGAAATAGGCGGCACAGGCGTAAATGAGAAAGAAGCCCAAAGAAAGTTTCACATTGCGCCGAGCACTATTCAAAACCTCTCTTGGGGTCGTCGTAAGTATGAGACCGGTCATATCTCGCCTTAACACCCAGCTTTTTCCCTCTTTGAACAGACGTCCAACCGCTGTCACTTCAGTGCCAGCTTCCAAAAATTGAATAATGTCCTTTAAGTCTCCAACGCTGTCGACATCGGGTTGCTTTCTCTTAATTGACCGAACCTTTTCCTTGTAACCGGAAGGCTCGGTAATCTCGTTTGAAACAGTGACCTCTCCGACGCGAAATGGACGACAGTATTCGCCACACTCGTCCTCCACGTCAATCCAATCAAATTGGTCTCGATTTTTTCGCCGCGTCTCCAGGTTTGAAAAGCGCCGCGTGATGTGCTTATACCAAAGACACTCTGCGTCGTGAGGAGTCACCAGAGGAGGATAATCTGACTCCATCGGGCCTCGAAGCGCGACAAGGCGATTCTCATACGCCTCCAAACTCTCCGCCCCCGGAGTTAGGGGAGTTTCCAAGGCACGAGCTTGACGAAGATTCTGATAGAACAACATGCCACATATGACAAATGTTGATAGGACTCCAATATCAAAGGCGATGGGCGTTTCATAGAGCAACATCGCGATCATTGATACAAATGAACCTATTATTGAAAAGAAAATGAGCAGCGGTAGCCAAACGGGAAACGCGAAATCGACGCGGTGGTCACGTGCAGGATCGGCCTCGCTCTTGGAGAGAGACGAGATGCTGACCATGGGGGACTGAGTCAACTCCATGTCCCCGACGCATCCTAAGATGGGGCATTTCCCCTGAACCTCAACGCTACAATCAGCATGCATAGCAGTCTGACACCGTAAACAATGGACGATGTCTAAATCACCGAGAGGCTCACGGCAATAGACACAATTGATACTTTGAGATTGTTGGGCGACAGAAATTTTCAAGGGACTGACTTCCACTATCTGACAGCTGAATTTTGTTAAATCGTTCCTGATGCTCTATTGTTTTCAGGTCAATTTTTTTCCCTTTCTCTCCCTCAATGGAAGAGTGAGGCGATCTCAGCAGTTTTCTATCGGGTGCAAAATTAGAATGTCAAAGCCTCAAAGGTCCGCTTCCAAACATTGTATCAAAGGCCCCTCTTGCCACGAAAAGGGAGAGTTCATTCCTTTAAGAACGCAAACTCGTCACTGGCCAGCCAAAGACACTGAGATGTTTCATTTGCTGAGTTAAAGAGCCGAGACTCGGTGCTCTAAAACCTATCTTGAATATCCTTAGTCGCTTTCCCGCCTTGCCGGTTTCTAAAGACCCCTAGATGTCGTAGTCTGTGTTGTCTCTGTTTTCAACATTTTCCTGCTATTCCTAAGCGCGACGGTGAGCAACAAAATTTCAATCAGGAGAAAGGCCCCATGGCAGAAGATCAGATTGTTCATTTGGCACGACAATTGGAGGCCGATCCAAACAACGAGTCGCTCTTGATCGCGTTGTTGAACGCTC
>JARGOJ010000330.1 GCA_029210225.1 Planctomycetota bacterium | reverse complement strand
ACAGGTCATGATTTTGATACTCATCTTCTTCCGCTCTCCCAAGTTGGCTCTTCTCAGCGTTGCGCCCAATCTTCTGCCGTTGCTATTGATTCTTGCGATTATGTCGTTAGTGGGGATCCCGTTGAAATTGGGGACGAGCATCGTCTTCACCATTGTCTTTGGGATCGCTGTGGACGACACGGTCCACTTTGTCTCGTCGCTCTACTACAAAGGCGATCACGGACCCGAAGCGATCAATGAGACCTTGAGGGGCACTGGGACGGCTATGGTCCTAACGTCCTTAGTGCTGTGCCTGGGATTTTCTGTTTTGGCGGCGTCGCACTTCAAGGCGAATCGTGACTTTGGGCTCTTAGTCGCTCTGACAATGATTCTGGCGCTGGTCGCTGATTTAGTGATGTTACCAGCCCTACTTCACGTCCTGCATCGCTGGAAGAGAGCCCCAGAGTTGAAGGAAGACGTCGCTTAATCGTCTTTTTTGGCGTTTTCTTTGTCTTTTTTAGACGAAAAGAGCCTGCGAGCGGCCTCTCGTGTGCTATCGAGCATCTCTTTGGTTTTATCGATGCTTCGCTGGGTCTTTTCAATGACCTTGCGCGTTGTGTCGATAGCTCGCTGAGTCTTTTGGGTGACCCCTGTGACAGTGTTTCGCAGTCGCTCGAATATATTCGTCCCAAGCTCATTCTCATTGGCTTGGCCTTCGAAGTATTGCTGGGCCCTTCGAATGACTTGGAGTACTTTTTTCTCGTCGCCGTCTCTCATGGGGGCGTAGATATTGAAAAGCAGCGCACGAATCTTATCTTTCTTAATAAATTGAGAGCGGATGCGAAAAGGGAGGACCTTATCTTTCAATCGATTGACTAAAGACCCCGATCTCTCTCCTTCTTTGACATGAATCTCACTGTCAGACTCGGCAATATGAAAGGTTTCGACGACATCGCTGCCTCTGTTGCTGAGTGCTTCTTTAATGAAAGCCCGTTGTGCTTCGGGAAAAGATTGAGTTGGGAGAGTCATGTCGAGGTCCTTCGCCTCATCTTCAAAGCCAGGTCTCAAATCGAGGTTTCCGGCGAGAATCACCGGGCCTTTATCCTTCCAATCCCCAACGAATGTCATCGACAGAGGCTTTTCATTGAGCCAAGGGCGACTGCTAAACTCATGCATGACAAGCGTGCCGTGATCAATCAAGGTCGCTTTGTCGTCATCGAGACGGATATCAAAGATCCTCAGCTGGTGAATGAGCAAGGGGCGCTTGGGCTTAATCCTATTGGCCTGGATATGGGCGCGAAGGGCGCTGAGCCAATCGATTAAGTCTTTGATGCTTTGTTGGTTTTCCAATTGAACGGAGTGAATATCGACCTTTTCGAGGACACGGTCTTTGTTCTTCAGGGTGAAGGGCTTCGAATGTATGACGACCTTGCCAATTTGGAGCGGCGCTTGGTTTTTCGAGTCAGGGGGTGCTTTGATAGTTATCTGCGAGAGGGTGAGGCGGCCGGTGAATGGGTTCCACCGGGCCGTCCCGACTTCGAGTTCAGTAAATAGTTTTTTGCTGCCGAAGTGACTGATGAACTTGCCTGTCGCGGGGCTTGAGCATAGCAGCCAGTAACCACCGCAGCCGAGAAGCGCGAGGGCTGTGGTCATTTTTGTTTTGCGAAATGACTTTTTCATGTCTAAAACGCTCTCATTGGAATAAATTAAAGTCCGGATCTGATATAAACCCTTGGACGAGAAAGAGGCCCAGATAGTTTCATCATCGGGGTTTGATACGACTATGTTGGGTTAAAAAACCGCAAATTCTTCTATAAATGATCGGGACTAAGGCATTCTTTAGGGTGAGGGCGGCTGGTTGCAGGATTCTCAAGACAAGATTTTGGGGCGACTCGTTCTTAATCGGGGGCTGATGAGCGAAGAGCTCGCACGGCGTTGCTTGGAGGAATCCACGCGTCACGGGCAATCTTTCCTCGCGGTGGCCAGCAATCACAGGCTCTTAACAGAGGAGCAAAGTCGGCAAATTTGGGCGGAGTATCAACGTTATCAGGAGTCGGCTTGGTCTATGCAGCAGTCGACGGCCCAGGGAACTCGCGTTGTGCCTGCGGAGGCCCGAGGCCAGATTAGACAAGACTCTGGCCTCTCCAATTCTCAGCTTCGGTCAACGAGCGCGGACAAAGATGGCTTGCCTGGCATTGGTGATTATGTCGACGGTTATGAAGTGATCGGCCTTCTTGGTAAAGGAGGAATGGGAGCGGTTTTCCGGGTTCGCAAAGATTCAAAAGACTACGCGCTCAAGGTGATCCTCACCGAAAACGATACTGCGCTGGCTCGATTTGAGAGGGAAGCCCAAGCGGCCGCTGCGGTTGACGTTCATGAAAACATCGTGCGCATTTTTCGCTATGCCCAATATCAGGGGCGCTGGTACATACTCTCCGACTTCGTTAAGGGCTGCGGCCTCGATGAATTCTTGGTCGAGGGTGAGCCGTTAGAATTAGAGCGTACGCTTGAGATCATGTCTAAGGTCGCCTCTGCGGTGGACTTTATCCATCAGAAAGGCATTCTTCATCGCGACCTCAAACCCGCAAACATTCTTATTCGAGGCTCGGATCACGAGCCGCTCATCACCGACTTCGGATTAGCGCGCCTGGCCGATTCAAACACCCTAACCAAGAGCCAAGATTTCCTCGGCACACCGGGATACATGGCGCCAGAGCAAGCCGGCAGCGAGCACAAGTTGGTTGGCCCGGCTTCGGACATCTGGGCTTTAGGCGTCATTCTCTATCAATTAACGACGGGTCAACGACCCTTTATTGGAGAGAGCGCGGTCGAGTTGATTACAAAGATATTGATGGGCGATCCGGAGAAACCGACATCACTTAATCCTGAACTGCCAAGAGATGTTGAGACCATTATTTTCAAGGCGCTCCAAAAAGAGATCCCCGATCGTTACAGCAGCGCAGGAGATTTCGCGAGGGATTGCGAGGCGGTGCTCAAGGGCGAGTCTATTGTTGCTACTCGAATGGGACGATTGGCGAAGGTCAGGAGACAGTTAAGACGTCGCTTTGGGCGCGCCCTTCCAATTGTTGTAGCGCTGACTGTTATCGTGGTCTCGGTCGTTATTGGTGGAGCCTGGTATCAGAAAAAACAAGGAGAGAAGGCGGCGAAGAAGACTCAGCAAATCGCGAGATTTGACAACTTAGTCAATCGGAAGGTCGTCCTCTTTAAGAAGCTACACTCGTTACTAAGCTCAGACCTTCTAGGGAACAGACAGAAAAAGCTATTCAAAGATGGAGAGGAAGAATCTATCGATTTGTTGAGAGAGGTTGAAGCCTTTGAGATTGCTGTCGGTGTTGAACAGTTTCAAGCCAGTCGTGAAACTCGACAACTGAAGCGCCGCTGTCAATTTTTAGTGCTTGCCCTCTCCAATAAAAAAGTTCCCAAAGATCGTGTTCGATTTAAGCTCAACTCTGCTGAGAATTTCTATCTTAATGCTCGTGAGCTATGGCGTGACGGCAATTTTCAATTCGCGAAAGAGGAATTCGATAAGATCATACATTTGGATAAAGACCTGAAGTTAATGGCTCATTTCGCCTCCGGTCTCGCTTCGCTCAAAATCAATAAGTGGAAGGAAGGAGCTTATTCCTTTGACGAAGTGGCAGGAGATGAAGCCTTATCGGAAGCGGGAATGGAAGCTTTGAGGCTCCACCTTGAAAGGCGAGCGCTTGAGTCACTCATGAGTCCAAAGAAAGACATGGAGCTCTTCGAGCGATTGGTGAGCATTCTTCAAGGTTCTCCGAATTCAGAAGGTCTCTGGAAGCAATGGAATGAACGCCTGAACTCCGAATTCTATAGGAAAGCGCGAGATTCAAATTGGTCCACTGAGGAAATGGTAAAGCGTTGGCGACTCTTGGATTCAGAGCGAAAATTCGAGATCGGCTTTCGTCCACCAAGTCTCAATAAAGCAATGCTCGCATACTTAGCGAGCCGGGCCAAAACAAAGGGTGAGGCGCTGACCTACTATTTTAAGGCGCGTCAACTCAATAAACACTTCTCTCTGCCCAAAGGCTTTCGGCCCTCTGAGATCGCCGGTGAGATCATGAGCCTTCTCCTCGTTGACAGCGACCGCAATAGCAAAGAGGCCTTTCAATTCATGATGGTGGCGAGCAGCTCGGGCATTTATGTTCCAGTGACAAGAAAAATTGCGCTGACTAAATTTGACAAGAAGGGTTACTTTCAAAGGCTCTTCGAAGAAAACCCCGAGAACCCTCTCCTCTACTATTGGCGAGGCCTTATTCCTCCGCAGTATTATCAAGACAATCGGAATCTAAAGAAGAATGAAATCGTCGTTAAGCTGAATCGAATGAACGACGACCTGACGAAGGCGATTGAGAGTAAAGAACTGCCGAGCTACTATCGAGCGGTTGCTCTAGAGCAGCGAGTCAAAACTCAACAGATCATTCGGGAATACCTCGACAAAGCGCCGGCAGAACCACGGACGCGTTGGAGAGCTGACTTAGAGAGGGCCCTCGTATTACAACACCCAAAACCACAATTGATCTATTTTCAATTTTGGCTCTGGGCTGAAAAAGAAGAAGAGAAGGTTCAGTGGGCACAGCGTCGTCTCGAAGCGATCGAAGATCGTCGCTTTCGGACTGAAAATGAGACGCTGGGGAAGGGGCGGCCGTGGGAGTGTCCTATCGAAATCCTCGACCAAGGCAGCTATAAGAAGCAAGCTATGGATGCCTATGTCAAACTGGCCGAAACCTATCGAGATTTTCAATCAATGGACAAGGCGGTGAAGGCCGCAAAAACGGGGCTTTCAATATTGCCGAACTCTGGTTACGCGTTGACGCGATACGGTGAAATGCTCCTGTTAAACAAGGACGAGGACGAATTTGAACGAGCCTTCCTAGATTACAAGCGACGCTTTGGATTCAATGAGAGCCTTAAGAGTCAATTTGAACATTTTCTAAAAACAAAGAAATCAGATCCGAAAAAATAATCATCAGGTTGAATCATGAGAGAATTACCGCCGAATCAGGCCATCGTCGCGGACGGGAAATGGCCTGTTATTGGAGAAGCAAAACCGCGAGCGTCGAGCGCGCCATGGACGCTCTCGGTCTTTGGACTGGTCAAGAATAAGCAAGTCCTTACTCTCGAAGATTTGAGAGCCAGGCCTCAAATTGAACGAACCCTCGATATTCACTGTGTGACTCGCTGGTCGAAACTAGGCGCTCGCTTTCGAGGTATACGATTACTCAGTCTCTTGGAAGAGGCCGTCCTCGATCCAAGCGCAGGGTTTGTGTCATTCACCGCGAGAAGTGATGTTGGCCACAACAGCTCTTTGAAGTTGAGCGACCTCGCCGCCCTCGACCCAATGATAGCGTTCGAATATGACGGAGAAGCTCTGGGCACTGGACATGGCGGCCCCATGCGCTTGGTGGTGGAGGGACGCTATTTTTACAAGAGCGTCAAATGGCTTGAACAAATTGAACTGCTCGCCGAAGATCGCCTGGGTACTTGGGAAGGCGGCTCTGGCTATCACAACCTCGGGGACCCTTGGCAAGAGCAGCGGTTTATGGCGTCAGGTCTCTCCCGTAAGGAAATGCAAAAGGCCTTGTCTTCTGGAAACTTGAGCGGACTTGAGATTCTCAGCCTCCTCGCCGATCATTGCGAGATAGAAGGCTTGAACGCGGAAGGGAGCCTACTAAGAAACGCTAGCTTTCGGGGAAGTCAATTGAACGGAGCGAGATTCAATGAATGCAATCTTTGTAATTCTCACTTCCAAAAGGCCCAATTAAGAGGCGCTTGCTTCATCGATGCCGATTTAGAAGGCGCTAATTTTGAAGAGGCCGACCTTCGAGGCGCAGATTTCCGTGGCGCCCGGTTGTTTGGCGCGAGTTTTTGTAGTGAGAATGGTGGCCGGGGCGCGCTGCTTGACGCCCACACGAAGCTGGAGCTGGCGCACTTAGAGTGCTTGAGTGACGCTCAACGACAGTTCTTGAAGCCTTGGATTTAAGGGGGATCCGCGATGTCTACGGACAAATATTATATGAACATTGCCTTTGCTGTTCGCAAACGAGCGAAGTGCAAGGGACGCAGAGTAGGCGCGGTGATCGTAAGAAACGACCGCATCATCTCGACGGGCTTCAACGGAACTCCAGCAGGGATGAAGAACTGTTTAGATGGGGGGTGCGTGCGCTGCAATAGCCCAGAAAAATTCCAGCCCGGGGTTGGCTATGACCTTTGCATTTGTGTTCACGCCGAGCAGAACGCCGTCCTTTCAGCGGCGCGATTTGGGATCGCGGTCGAGGGGAGCATTGTTTACACCACTTTGCGGCCATGCTTCAATTGCTCCAAGGCTATGCTCCAAGCAAAGGTCGAAAAAATCGTCTATCTGCGCGATTGGGTGCCCCCCGATAAATTGATCGCGGCCCAGTATCTTCAACTTCAAAATCAATTCATTGGGGGCGTCGTGGCGATTGACTTGGAAGACCCTGATTATGATTGGGCCAACAACGTGAAAGCGCCCAGCAAGCCCATTACGAAATACTGGTTTGAATCTTAACCATTGCCTTCAAGATTTAAGGGTCAATAGAGGTTGCATCTCTGCGACTGGTGACGCGACGCCGCTGTCTTTGAGGGTATTGACCACTGGATACACATCTTTATAGGCGAACGGCGCCTCCTTCTTGAGGTCGTCGTAGTATTTCTGTTGAATGTCTCTGCGGCCGCGCAGGTCAGCTCTATTGGGATCGACGGGGGTGATGACATGGGAACTCGCAAGAAAGCTCTTGAACTCGCGATCGTCGTGTTTGAGGGCGTGGCCCCGTGAGAGCTTGCGTCCAGCCCCGTGACTGGCGCTAAACAGGGCTTCTTCCTGACCCTGACCTTCAAGGATAAAGCTCGGAGAACCCATGGAACCGGGCACCATCACGGGCTCTCCGTGCCACTGGAAGGGGCCGGTGTCTAATCCTCCTGCGGGGCAGGCGCCCTTTCTGTGAAGATATTTTTGCTGCTCCGTGGCCCAAGCGAGGTTGTGAGGACTGTCGTAAAGCAAGGGCATTTCCAAGGCGCCGAATTGCTCTGTGAGCACCCGTTTCACCATGAGGCCAAGGAAGAAGCGATTGACAAAGGCGAAGTTGGCAGCGTTGTGGAGCGCGGTCCAAAAAGTCTTGTATTCGGGAGCTTTGTTCGGGAGCGGAAAAATTCCGTTGCTGGGATACTTCAAGGAGCTTGGATAGATTCGCTTGCATTCATTTCGATAAAAGCTGCCGCAGAGATGGCCGACATTTAATGAGCCCGAGTGAACCATAACGACGACTTGATCTTTGCTCAATCCAAAAGCGTGGGCCGCGCTTGCTTTGTGTATTTTTTCGACGCTTTGAATTTCTACGAAGTGATTGCCACCACCGATGCTGCCAATTGAGGAATCCCTCATGATGCGGTCATCGGAGAGATAATCTTGAAGTCCGAAAGAGAGGCCCGCAGTGTCGAAACCACCGCGATGTCGGCAGTGATCCAAATCGACTTGATGCTGTTCGCTATCAAAGTATTTCCAGAGACCGTCGTCGCTGACTTTCTCCAAGTTTTGTAAGCCTGAGCAGATGATGTTTTGACGTTGTTCTAGAGTGAGGGGAATGTTCCGACCACCCTCAAAGAATATGTGACGGAGCGGTGCTTCGAGTTGGTCAATGGCAGCGAGAAACTGATCTTTTTTCAATGATGTCTTATAGAGTCGAACTCCACAATTGACATCGTTACCTACCGCTCCGGGGATGACCATGCCCTTTGTAAGCATGCTCGTCCCAATTGGAATGCCGCTTCCTTTATGAAAATCAGGGCTCAGGCTAATTCGTTCAATGCCTGGTTTTTCGGAGAATAGCTCTGGGCAGGCTTGATACATTTGCTCGGCGGTCTCTTGGAGCTCTAAGAGATGGAGCAATTCTTCAATGGCGACGTCTTCAATGAGGACATCTTCATTAGCGAAAATCGTATTGGGAATCGAGTGTTTGATTGTGAGTCGCTGGGGGTCGACTCGGGAGCAGTATTTTGGCGTGGACATTGTCGCGAGATCCTTGGTCTTTGAGTTATCTGGACAGACTGGGGTCGCTGGAGCCACTGTTATAGTTTTGCTTGGATTCTGAGACCTTATTCTGGGACGACGACGCGGAGCACTTCGTCGAGAGAGGTTAGCCCAGCGCGGACTTTGAACAACGCGTCTTCGAAGAGGGTTTGCATTCCGCTCTTGCGGGCGATATCTCTAAGTTTGCTGGCGGAGAGTGTATGGAGGATCGCTTGCTGCATAGTAAAGTCATTGATTAAGAGTTCAAAGCAGCCAAAGCGAGATACAAATCCAGATTCGTCGCAAAAATTGCAGCCCTTCGGAGCGTAGGCGTCCTTCATTTCTGGGGCAAATCTCTTCATGATCTCCGCCTGCTCTTTAGTGAAGTCTGTCTTTTCACTGCAGTCACAGAGACGGCGCACGAGCCTTTGGGCGCATATGGCGAGGAG
>JARGOJ010000329.1 GCA_029210225.1 Planctomycetota bacterium | reverse complement strand
GGAATCGATCAAGCCACTTGAGACCCAATTGCAGGACGATCGATCAATTAACAAGACGAGTACAACTGTTTCTAAACTGCGACGATTTCACCCCGAAGCTCGCCTCGCAAGTGACCGAATCTCCAAACTTTGACATTCAAAGTTGAAGAGGGAGCTTCGGCAGGTTTAGATTCATTAAAAGACTCTCCAACACGAAAGTCAGTGGTGTGCGAAGCGAAACGACTCAATGACAGCAAGCTGTGTCATTTCCTTGCCTTTGGGCTCACGCTGGCTCGCTCTAGCGCTCATCAGTCTTTTAGAGTTTGAAGGTAACGTTCGATCTCTATTTTGAGCGATTGACAGTGAATCCAAAGCGCCCCTATGACAATGTTAATTAACTCCCAAGACTCTTCTTCCAGGCTCTGCTCTAGCTTCTTGAGGGTGTTAGATAAGAGTCCGGCGAGAATCGTTGTCGCCACACTCTGCATCGATTGAATGATTGGGCGAAGCGCCTCTCGGTCTTCTCGGACGACCGCCTCCTGGGCTGCACTCTGAGACTCTTGAATCTCTTCTAAGAGGTCAACGAGCAATCCTTCGGCCAAAGCTGGGTCCCCCATTGAGAGCTTCGCCAAGGACTCTGGGGAGAAGTGATAGTATTCTGCGCTTGCATCCGTCTCGTGAATGGGAGCGTTCGGCAATAATTCGATAATCCGCTTATGAAGATCGGCCTTGGTGAAGGGTTTAAACAATATGGTCGTGTTGCCGAGCTCTTGGCACCGCGAGGATACCTCCACGCTCATCCCCCCAGTCACAATTAATATGGGCACCCCTGAGTTTTTCCGAATCTCCTCAGCAACGTCTAAGCCATTCACGACAGGCATTACGTAATCAAGAATGACGAGGTCATAGGATTGCGCTGAAAAGGCTGAGAGCGCTTCTTCGCCGTCGGAGACCAGCTTCAACTCACCAGCCAATTCTTTGAGGTGATGCTCGATGAGCAAGCGATTGACCTTGTCATCATCCGCCGCGAGAACTTTGAGTGTCCCCCTAAGAGAGACCTCGTTTTTAGAGACTCCCGAGAGGGTATCAACGGGGAGCTTTACTTCCGGGAAGGCCGACTCAGTAATATCAATCACAGACCGGGCCGAAGCCGACGCCATTCGGACGAATTTCCGCTGATCACTGTCCAATTTGGTATTCGCCAGGACCTCTAATAGGCCCATGATTCCATTGACCGCGTTTCTGAGGTCGTGGCGAATTTTTGAATCGCTGTCCCTAGTCATACTGAATGTTATATTAAAACCTAGTGCGCTGTCCAATGGAATTGAGCCTGAGCTTAAGACCGCCCGCTATTCCAAGTAACACTTGCGCTGCCAGGGAGACTGGCGTTCAAGCGAGGCGCGTATGACTCTCAAGGAATCACGCGTTGGCGCCGATTACTGACTTGTCGACGATCGAGCGAGCGCGGCTTTGGCGGCGTTACGCACAACTGATTTATCGTCTTTTAAGCACATATTGAGGGCGACTGCCACCCGCTCCTCCAGCGGTTGCCTCTTGCCAAGAACAAAAATGGCTCCAGCTCTTTTAAGGAAATTTCCTTCTTTGAGAACCAGGAGCAAGCTTTCTGTACTCTCGTCCTCTAATGAGACCCCAGGAGACGAAACCTTCGGCGCTTCTAGTCGAGAAGGCCCCTTGCGCTTGCTGGTCTTCCCCGACAAAAAGGTGTCAATCTTTTTACAAAGATCTCCCGTGGAGAAATCTTTAATGATGTACCCGTCAACCCCACAATCCTCGCTAAGCGCCGCGAGCTTGACTTCATCCAGGCAGGAGAAGAAGACGACGAGAGGAGGATTACTGATGCCCTGCTTCGAGAATTTATCTTTAATCAGCTTAGAGATGTCGTTGCCCTTGAGACCTTTAAGTTGGACATCAAGAAGTATGAGGTCGCAGTCTTTGAGGGATTGCCAGGCCTGCGACCAACTCTCATAGCTCTCTAATTCATATTGAGCTTGGAGTTTGTGTTTGACATAGAAACGAGTACTGTGATCGTCGTCGATCAGAATGATTTTCGCTCTCTCCGCCATCTCTCCATCCGTCACTCACTCAAAAGGGGTTCTTTGCTCAGGACTGTCACGATATCATGAATCCGCCTTCGCCCCCCAAATAATATAGGCTTTACAATGCGCTTTCCCAGCCCAACCCCATAAAACCTCACATCCTCACAAGCAAAGAACATGAAACACTCACTCAGCATAGCTATCCAGACCTAGGGTTGCTTTGTCCGTACCTCGTCACTGCCCATTAATTAATAGCCGAATCAAGCGTGCATTCCAACACCGCCAAGGGTACCAAGGCTCTCCAGAACATTCTTGTTTGACCGTTCAGACGACAGAAAGACGACTTGTTCTGATTGATCCATAACTCATCTGATCCTCCGAATTTTAAACGAAGAGAGTTCACTTAGGCTGCGTCGAATGTCAAAATGTGTGGAGATCGACCAATTCAAGCACAGTCGTATTAAAATAAGTGAATTGATTTACAAGTTAAAGTGGCGCGGAGGTTAACAATGAGGCCTCGTTTCAAGGACCCTTTTCACGGGTTAGCAACGACCTGGGCATGGATCATCGGGCATTTCCTTGCTGACCCTGACAATCCGACAGACCTTCGTCAAACTCAAGTGTTCATCATCACCACTATGGTTCTGGTCCTTATCGCGGGTCCCTTCGCCGTTCAGTATTGGAGTATGAAGCTCCATTTCATGAGCTGCGCGGTCATTGCCACAACGATCTTGGGTCTATCCTCCGCTGTACTCTTCAAACACACTAAAAACGTCACGCTCTGCGGGACCATTGCCACCTTTTGCGTCTACCTTCTCCTCATTTTCTCCAACATCACTTCCGGGGGATTCTACGATCCAAACTTCTCATGGTTTTACGTTGTCCCAGTGATGGGAATGGTCATTACAAATCAGAAAATGGGCTGGGTTTGGACCGCCGTCATCGCTGCAACAACCCTCACGTTTTGGTATCTCCCCGAATTGGGTATCAACCTGGAGAACAAGATCCCCCTCGAAGATCACCCCGCTCAAAGCTTGGCCAATCGCTTCTCTGCAATCGTCGCGATCGCCGGTCTCTCAAGCGCGTTTGTCATTAGCCAACACGCCGCGGAAAAGAAACTGAGAGAAGCCCTCTCACTCTTGCAAGTCGAGATCGAAGAGAGAAAAGAAGCTCAAGAAGAAGCCCTTGTGGCAGCCCAAGTCAAAGCCGAGTTTTTGGCCAATATGAGCCACGAAATTCGCACACCAATGAACGCCGTTATTGGAATGGCTGGGGTCCTCTCGCACACACCACTCGAAGACAAACAACGTCGCTTTGTAAACAGCATCCAGAAGAGCGGCCAGGGCCTGCTCCAAATCATCAATGACATTCTTGACTTTTCAAAGATTGAAGCCGGAAAGCTGGAGTTTGAACGTGTTGATTTCGATCTCAATGAAGTCGTCAGTGAGTCAATTTCCTTAGTTTCGCAAGAGGCTCAAGAAAAGAAGCTTGAGCTCGTCTCTGCTATTTACTCCGAAGTCCCCACTCAATTGACAGGCGACCCAGGACGACTGAGACAGGTCCTCATTAATCTTCTCAGTAACGCTGTCAAATTTACATCCGAGGGCTTTGTCGCTCTTCGAATCAAAGCCAAATCGACTCAGGATAACGCTGTCATTTTACTCTGCACAGTGAGTGATACCGGTATTGGCATTCCGAAAGATAGGATTGATACCCTCTTCGATCCCTTCGTTCAAGGTGATGGGTCGACGACTCGCAAATTTGGCGGAACCGGCCTCGGACTAGCGATCAGCCGTCAAATCGTCGAGCAGATGCCAGGAAAAATTTGGGCCGAGACCCGACCCGGCGGCGGCTCAACGTTCTCATTCGAAGCCCACTTTGACCTGGTCAACCCTGCTACCGCAGCCCCTTTCCATCGATCCGAACTCAAAGGACGCTGTGTCTTGGCCGTGGACGACAAAGAGGTCAATCTTGAGCTTCTCAAAGAACAACTCCAATCCTGGCAACTCTCGGTCATTTGCGCGCAATCAGGGGTTGAGGCACTCCAACATCTCCTAAGTCGCAATCAAGATGGCCCCAAGATTCATGCCATGCTTATCGATATGCAAATGCCAGGAATGGACGGATCAGCCCTCGCCCAAGTCGTCCGCCAAGACGCCAAAAACGACGACATCCCCTTGCTTCTCCTGTCTTCCAGCAGCGTCGTGGATTCGCCAAGCGCAAAGCTCTTCGATCAACGCTTGTTCAAACCCGTCCAACCGACAGAACTACTCGAGTGCCTCTGCCGAGTGATGTCCGGAAACGAAACAACAAGCTCAGTGATCGTTCGAGATGTCGCCATGACCTTTGTCAATTCACCAAGGGTCCTTGTGGTTGAAGACAACTCCGCGAATCAATTGGTCGCGCAAATGCAACTCGAGCATTTGGGCATTCAAGCTCAAATTGTTGGAAACGGTCAAGAAGCCATGGATGCGCTCGAAGACTGTCCTTTCGACATTGTGTTTATGGACTGCCAAATGCCAGTCATGGACGGATTTACCGCGACGAAAAATATTCGAAAACGAGAGCAGGAGAAACAGCACACAATTATCATTGCTCTCACCGCAAACGCTCTCCAGAAAGACCGTCAGCAGTGTCTAGCCGCCGGAATGGACGACTACCTATCGAAACCAATTCGCCTCGAATCACTCATTAAGACTTTGAAGAAATGGCTTCCCAAAAAGCACAGTTTTCAACCGTCCCCGCCGATCATTGAAATCCCTGCAAGCGACGCGAAGACTGTTGACGCCCTTCAAAATGACGACGAGGCAGTCAGTGAGTCTTTTGTCGACACCGCCTATCTATCCTCGCTGTTAGCAGCCAGTCCCGAGAAACTTCGGAACCTGGTCAGTGCCTACAAGGACAGCGCCGAGAACCTCTTTACCCGATTAGACTTTGCGCTCTCTGCGAAAGAAGAAAAAGAGACTCGCTATGTTCTTCACACCCTCAAAGGCAGTTCGGGAGGAGTAGGAGGCCGAGGATTGGCGAGGCAGATTCGATGTTTAGAAGAGATGCCGGACAAAGAGATTCACGACAAACGAAACAAGCTCTCCGCGACTCTCAGAAGCTCCAATCACCGCTTGGTGAAGTTGTTGTCAAAGCTTGTCGACGACGTTTGACACATACAGTTCAACGGAAGCCACCTAGCTCGCCTAAGTTTCCAAAACCACGGACCACTGACTAACATCCCTATTCATCCGCCCAAAAATCAACTTTGTTCAATGAGCCGCAAAGCCTCATCCTGAACCTTGTAATGCACAAGGTCCTCGTCCATTTTTTCCGGATGGTTCTCTCGCAACCACTCCACGGTCCGCTTGATCCCGTCCTCCATTGAAACAACTGGAGAATATCCCAATTCTCGGCGAATCTTCGCATCCGAGAAGAGCAAGTGCTGAGCCGTCTCGAAGCCTGGGTGAAAGGTCTCGGGAAGTTCTTTCGCTGGTCTCTTCAGGTAATGCCCAGTCCAATTCAATTCTGCTTTCACTCTTTCGCAGAGATCTTCTGTTGAGAAGAGGCCATCACTGACATTGTAAACTTGCCCCGCAGCCTCTGCTTTGACACAAGCCAACGCGAAGGCTGCGGCGACATTTTCGACATAGGCATAGCTCGTTCGCCAAGCTGCGACCTCTTCACTTTCGACAATACTCCCGCGCCCATCAATCATGGGCTTGACCTTGTCAAAGAGACGATATTGCCAATCTCTCGGGCCAAAAACCATGGGTAATCGCAACACCACTCCTTCTATCTCAGAGTGTTCTAAAACAGCCTGCTCTGCTGGTATTTTGTCGTAGTTGTAGAGGGGATGATTGGAATCGGGGAGGTCTTTACGATAAGGATAGAGTTCATCTCTGAGCGGTCCATCTTCACCCTGAATCTCAGTCATAACAGGGCCCGTTTCAATCCCAGTCAATATTCCGTATGACTTGTAAACATCCATGGAGCTGGTTAAGACAATTCTCTTCACCACCCCCGCGACAAGCTCTTGAAGGTCGGTGATATGCCCTTTGTGAATGACAATATTGTGGAGAACGACCTCCGGAGCGAAGCCCAAAATATCCGCTCTGCTCGCTGCTAAGTTGTCTCGATCCCCCTTAATGAGTTGAATCGCTCCCGGCAAATCGGGACTTGTCTTCCCCCGGTTCAAGACAGCGACCTCGTGGCCATCCTCAAAGAGCTTGAGAGCTATGGCGCGACCGATAAAAAGTGTGCCGCCAATAATTAGAATTTTCATAAGGCTCCCAAGAAGGTCTTTGAACACACCGAAGCGAAACGGCGCGCTGGTCAGGAAAGCGAGTAGACCCTATCAATTCGGAGTCGCTCTGTTCGATTTATTTTCAGAAAAAGAGAGCCCGCGCCGCCTTTCCCCAATTTCCAAAGGCCCGTTTTCTTGTATCCCGCCCCATGGCTTCATATCATGGGGTCTTGGAGCTTCATATAAAATCAGATGAATTGATCAAAGGTCTACAAGACGACCAATTCTCAATTATGCATCAAAGCGAGACCGCCACTCTAAAATTGAGTAAGCCAGAACGAGAGAGCCTCATCATCTATGGTGGCTTACGACGACAAATTCAAAGTCATATTAAGAGACCTCATCTCTGAGGACCCTGTGAAAGCAGAGCCCGCCCTTGAGTTTATGACGACTCAGGATATCGATGTTTATGAGCCCCTCTTCCTGGCAATGCAGGACAGCGATTCCAACCTAAGACAAGCTGCGGCCGTCGCCTCATTGACCCTCCCCTATCCATTGGGTGCGGGACTGACCCCAGCTCTGAGGGTCTGCTTAGACGATCCCCAGCCCGAGGTTCGCATTGCCGCAGCTCAAGGGCTCAGAGACAACAGCCCTGAGCAAAGCGATGTGGACCGGAGCTTTCAAACAGTGGTCGAGCTTCTGTCCAATGACAATTGCGTGGCCTACGCTGTTTCCCTTCTCAAGACCTTCCCGAGAGTCAAGGAGGAGGCTCCGCTTGCCCTCTTGGAACTCCTAAATGACAAGGATCCAGACATGGCGATCTCGGCTGCGGACGCCATCGCCTGGGTCTTTCCTCAGTCTATCGAGAGGGCATTGACACTCCTGCAAAACTTGTTGAAAGCCCCTCTGTCAGAAACACGCTGCAAGGCCGCTCTAACCCTCGCAGACATAAGAAAGCCAGCGGCTCCAGCGGTCTCTTCACTCATTGAAATCATCGACGACGAAGACAGCGCTGTGCGATGTTCCGTTTTGAGAGCCCTCGGCAGTATTCTCAGCCACCAATCCCAAGTCATTCCCGCCATAGTCCAATGCCTTGAAGACCCGAACGAAGATGTGCAAGCCGTCGCAGCCCTCGCCCTCGGCCGCTTTGAAGATGACGCCATTCCAGCGATTATCAGTAGCCTGCAAGGTCAAGAGCCCACCATTGACATACTCCTCCTCGTAGCCCTCACAGAAGCAGGGGTCGACGTTATGGAGAACGTTCTGGCGCAGCTTGAATCGGAGTCTAACGAGCCTGCGAGCCCGCTATTTTTAGAGTCCCTTCGTAGAAAGATCGAAAGCGAAGTTCGTCAACCGGAAGATGAATCAGAATTGCCGGGGATTGTCATTGTTTATCGGCGCATGGACCAATGGCTGCAGAAATGGGAGCGAAGCATTGGAGCCCTTATCATTCTTATCTTCATCACCGCTCTCCTATGCCTTTTCGGATGGGCAGCCCGATAAAAACGACTTATTTGGAACCATTGCCCAGCTCCGGTGTGAAAGAAACACGGGAGCTGACTATGAATCCAAAACTTGCAATGTGGAGCCATTTGGCCGTCATGTATGTTGTTGTGGCGGCGATAGCCATCAAATCTTCTGAGGAACCTGGCATCTGTCGATTGCCACCTCCTCGAAAGATAGGCTTCGAACGTAAGCAAGCATTCATGACGGCCGATGAGAATGTTGGACCGTGGACGAACTCGTCGGAGGGCCGTCACTCTTGGATTGCTGCCGAATCACAAGAACAGCCCAAAGCAGAGAATCATCTCGAGTTTTGGCGTTGTCTTCAGGTCGAGCGCCCCTTCGAATACGCCGTAGAAAGTCGCCCGAGTCGGATTGAAACATTGGCCTTAGCGTTCGCAAAAAGCGATCGATGCGTTCAGCCTCCCTGACCGCTCCCCTTTCTTTGAGACTCACAAAACACTGGATCTCAGCTCGGTTGTTGATCTGAATCCGAGGCTAGACCCTAAGATTTTGGAGCGAATCTTCCTATCAATCTCAAACCCATTCAACTGAGTAGAAACCTTCGAAATCTCGCGATCTTTTTTTTCAAAAATGGAAGTTTGCTATGACCGCAAAACAAGGTATCTGGGGCACCATAGGATTGATGTTGTTAGTCCTAACCTTGGTCGCGCCGAAGATGGGTCAATTAGAAAAGCAAAAACTAACGGATGATTATCTTAAAGAAG
>JARGOJ010000328.1 GCA_029210225.1 Planctomycetota bacterium | reverse complement strand
GAGATGCTCAAGACGATGCTCGAAACAGAGAGCTATATCGAGCAATTCGCCATGGTTGAGAAGCTCGTGCAGCAGCATGGTCACTATACAGTGCCGTTGCTCGTTGAGATTCTTGGCGACCAGAAAGAAGCCGATAAGCGTGTTCGGACGATTTCTTACCTGAAGCGCCTCGGCGACGAAGGAATCCTTGCATTGCTCGAACTCCTGGAGAGTGATAAATCTCTTCTCCAGCAGAACGCATGCATTATTCTTGGTCATATCCGTGATCGTCGTGCTCTCCCCGCTTTGAAGCGGAAGGCAGAGACGAGCAAAGACGGCGAAGTCAAGAAAGAAGCCAACACGGCCCTTTCTCGCTTTGAGTTCAGCGGCAAGTCGACAGACGCTTACGCTGTGCTTGGTGAAGCCTATTACAAAGAGAATCCACTCGTCATGGTCAACCCATATAAAGAGTGGGTTGTTTGGAAGTGGCGCGGCACTCGCCTCACTCGCAAGATTGTTCGTCGCTATGCGTGGAACGATCAAGTCGCTGAAGAGCTTGCCTATGACGGACTCAGCGTCGATCCAAACGATCAGCGCCTCTGGGCTCTGTTGATTAACGTTTACGCTATGCAGTGGAACGAAGTCACCGGAACCCTCCGCGTCATGCGTCAGGTTCAAGATCGCGGCGGCGAGATTGACGAAGCTCTATTAGGCTCTCTCGAAAAAGAGAAGACACGCCTTAAAAAAGCCAACATGGTGATTGCTAGCGCCGGTCGCGACGCCCTCTTCGGAGCTTTGCAAAAAGCACTCGAAGACAACAACGCAGCTGTTGCGATTACTATTATTGAAGCCCTCCGCGACATCAAAGTCGAAGCCGGAGATCTTCCGTCAAGCGGTGCTTCACAGGTCCTTCCTCTTAATAATCCCGGCGCTTTGCCAGGTAAAGAGGTCGAGATCACTTTGGCTCAAACTCCTGGAAAAGGAGCTGCCAAAGGCGACGCAAAGACGCCAGCCAAGGACAGCAAGCCCGCGGCAAAACCTGCCGCCAAGCCTGCCCCTAAAGCTGAGCCTAAACCAAAAGCCGAGCCTAAACCTGCCGCTAAGCCTCGTAAGGGCCGCGGTCGCGTTTCTCAGCTTCCTGGAAAGAACAAAAAAGGTTACGCCCTTCGCGGTGGTGTCTTCCCTCAAGCAGCCAAGCCAGTTGGCGCTAAGAAAGACGCTCCTAAAGAAGGCGGCGCCGCCAACAGTGGTGGTGGAAGCGCGCTTTGTGCCGCTCTTGTCTTCGGAGATCGCCGCGTGCGCTTTGCCGCAGCCATGGCTCTCGCTCGCTTGAACCCCGCCACAGCCTTCTCTAACTCAGATAAGGTTATGGAGAACCTCGCCGAAGCAGTGGCCCAGTCAGGTCAACGTGTGATCCTCGTTGTCGAGCGCGACCTAAACACTCGCAACGACATGATCGGTCGCCTTCGTAGCCTCGGATACATGGTTTACGGTGTTCCAAGCGGACTCGACGCTGAAGCTCGTCTTCGGAGTTTCCCCGCTCACGACCTCGTGATCGTTAGCTCTGAGTTGAACAAGAATGGTGCTGGTGACGAGCCTTTAGAATTTCAGTTTGTTCGCAAGCTGAAAGAAGACTATCGCACGAAGCCAATCAAAGTCATGATCCTCACTCCTGCTGCTCGTGAAACCGAAATGGCGAAGCTTGTGGATGCAGAAGAGAGCGTCGTTGGCGTGATCACACCTGGCGTCGATAAGATCATTCTCCGCGATAAGATCACTGAGATCTTCAACTCTGAAGAAGCTCAACGGGACGAGAAATCTCGCGCCGATCAAGTTGCAGAAAACGCTGCGCTGGCGATTGCAAGTCTTCAGGACAAGCAAACGCTCTATAAGCTTGAGCGCGCTAACAAGTCACTGATCAACAATTGCACTGGACGTCCTGACAAAGTTCGTATCGCTGCAATGAAAGGTCTCGGCGCTGTGGGCCCCAAAGCTCGCACGGCTGCTCTCAACACACTCGTCGCTGTTTTCAAAAACAAAGAAAACTCGACAGAAGTTCGTGTTGCCGCCGCCAACGCGATCGGTGAGGTCCTTAGAAATCAAGCTGTTCAAGGCGACGCGTTCCAAACCTTGAAGGCTTCTTTGGCCGAAGATAGCACTGCTGTCTGGAAAGCTGCTGGTTATGCTCTTGGTAAAGCAAAGCTCACCAACAAGCAACGCCTTGAAGTCTATGTGGAACAACGTCTCTCTGAAGGAGGCAGTGGCTTGGCAGGGAATGATTGAACCGGACTTCCTGAGTCTGAATTCAAGCATTGCAAACTCTGTAAAGCTATAAAATCATTGGATTGTGATACGCCGGGACCTGTCCCGGCGTTTTGCACTGTACCGGCGCTGTCAATTTTGTATCAAAGTCGAGGATCTGACAGACAGCAGTCCTATCTCGGTCCCGTTTCTTAATGAACGCTAAGACCGACCCAAACAATGGCTTGCTCTACATTACCCAAGAGCCAAGCTCACGATCCTCAAGAAACGAGGTTAAACATGGCCCCTCCCAAGAAAGGGCTTAAAGAACTCGAAGAACTCTTTCCCAGTGGCCCCGAACGCATTCAGAAGCTACTCGCCCGAGCAGGCTTCGGTTCTCGCCGCAAATGTGAAGACATCATCTCCGCTGGACGCGTCCGCGTTGATGGCGAAACGATCAAAGAACTCGGCGCCAAAGCCTGCCCTGATACTCAAGAGATCGAAGTCGATGGAAAGTTGATCAAGCCCGAAGATAAAGTTTACTACCTGCTCAACAAACCAAAAGGCGTCCTCTGCACTGTCGACGACCCTCTTGAGCGAAAGACCGTTCTGTCCTTCTTCCCTGAAGAAACTCGACGAATCTTCCCAGTCGGACGCCTCGACCTCGATTCTCGTGGCGCCGTGATCCTCACCAACGATGGTCGCCTCACTCAGCTCCTCACCCACCCCCGCTACGGAGTGGATAGAACCTACACTGTCCGCGTTCGTGGAGTGGTCGACGACTACTCGCTAAACCGACTCCGCAGCGGCATCCAACTCTCCGAAGGCCGGACATCTCCTGCCAAGGTTTGGGTCGCAAAGCGCCGAGACGATGAGACTGAGTTGGGTGTGTCCATCCACGAAGGACGAAATCGCCAGGTGCGCCGCATGTTCGCCGCCGTCGATCACAAGGTTCGCGGACTCACAAGGACCCGAATTGGCTGCTTGACGATTAAAGGTCTCGCCAGTGGCGAAGCCCGTAGACTCACTGGCAAAGAGCTTCGCGACTTGGTCCGCGCTGCGAAGGAGAGCGAGCAGAGCACGCCACATATCCAGAAGAACCATAAGAGACGTGGCGGCGGACCCAAGCCAAAACGTCACGGCAAGCCAGACCCCAAGATCTCACACGAGCTCCACAAGGAACGGGAACGCCGACAAAAAGAGTATGCCAAGCAATTCGAAGACGCGACTCCAGTCACTGAGACACCGAACTTTGGCAACGAGCCAGAAGTAAACAGCGTCTATCAGCGTCGAGAGCCTCGATCCAGCTCCAATGGGGAGAGACGAGAGAGCGCATACTCCGGGAATGGCTCTTCAAGTTCGAACGAAAATCGCTCCTCCGGGAATCGCTCCAATGGGAATCGATCTAATGGACGTCGTCCAGGTGCTGGCCGCGGAGGCGTTCCATCGCGTCGCAGGCGTGGCGCCGGACGTGACGGACCGGCTGAAGGCGAACGAAGCAGTGGAACCGGACGCGGACGCAGCAACTCGCCAAACCGTCGACGTCGCGGCCCCGCGTCCGAGACTTCAGAGGCCGGAAACGGCCGCAGAGGTCGCTCTCGGAACAATGGGGGGAGCTCTGGAGGAAAAAGTCAGGGAAGAAATAGCCAAGGAAAAAGAGTCCAGGACTCGACACGACGTCGGGGTCGACGCTAAAACAAGTGGCTTGATCGTTGAAATTTGTCGCAAAATATCGCAGCTTCGCTGGTCATGAGTGAGCAGAAGCTGCACGAATCATTCTCAAAGCACATTGAAACAAGGAACCGACACGAATGTTCAAAACTATCGATGACATTACTTATGACCGTAAAGAAGACGAGGATCTCGTCCGCAAACAACTCGAAAAAGAAGTCTTAACCAAGGGTGCTTGGGCGACGATCGTCTTCAAATATCAGGAGATCGATCAGAAAACTGACGATTTTGGCGCTGAGAAAGCGGCCATTGTTCGCTACCGCAAGAGAAATGGTCAATACACTCAACAGCGCGCATTTGCTATCACCAACGCCGTTCAAGCGAAGAAGATTGTGAAAATTTTGAGCAATTGGTTCCCCGAAGACGGAGAATAACCCCATAATTTGAGGACTGCAGTTTATGACCGTTCAGGTGCCATACCCGGCATCTGAATACCGTCCGTTGTCGTTTCAACGCCCGTTTCATTTGAGAAAAGGTGGTTCGTCAATGTCCGATGGGAACAAAGCGCCGTCCGTTAGCAACCTGCTGAGTAAATACAGCACCAAAGAAGAATTTGAACGCCTGAATTGGACCGGCACCTTCCAAGAATATTTGGAGCTTGCCCGGGAGAATCCTCATGTCACTCGGACCGCCTATCAACGGCTCTACGACATGATCGCGTCTTGGGGCTCTGAAGAAGTCACCAAGCTCAATAAGACCTATACGCGCTACAAATTCTTTGACGATCCGATCGGCAATGGCAAAGATGCTGTCTTCGGCCTCGATGACTCCCTTGAAAACCTTGTCAATGTTCTGAAATCCGCAGCCCTAGGCTTCGGAACGGAGCGTCGCATCATCTTGCTCCACGGTCCCGTGGGCTCCGCGAAATCGACGGTTGTCAGGTTGCTCAAAAAAGGTCTGGAAGCATACTCCAGAACAGACGAGGGCGCCCTCTACACCTATGAGTGGCGCGTCGACGGCACGGCCGATGAGTGGCAAGAGAGCCCGATGCGGGAAGAGCCTCTCAAGCTCATACCCGAGAGCATTCGGCAGTCTTTCATCGATGATCTCTTTGAAGGCATCGACTCAAACTACCCCATCACCACCCACGGCGAGCTCAACCCAGCCTGCCGGCACACCTATAAGCTCTTGCTTGAAGACTACGGCGGCGATTGGACTCAAATCCTCTCGCACATTCGCGTGAAGCGCCTCTTACTCTCCGAGAAGGACCGCGTGGGCATCGGAACCTTCCAACCGAAGGACGAGAAGAACCAAGACTCCACCGAGCTGACCGGGGACATCAACTACCGAAAGATCGCCGTCTACGGCTCCGATTCCGACCCCCGGGCCTTCAACTTTGACGGCGAGTTCAACGTCGCAAACCGCGGTCTCATTGAGTTCGTTGAGATTCTCAAACTAGACGTCGCTTTCCTCTACGACCTCCTCGGCGCCACCCAGGAACACAAGATAAAGCCGAAGAAGTTCGCCCAAACTGATATCGATGAAGTGATCATCGGCCACACGAACGAACCTGAGTTTAAGCGGCTTCAATCGAACGAGCTTATGGAGGCCTTTCGTGACCGCACGGTGAAGATCGATATTCCTTACCTCACCGTCTTGGACAATGAAATCAACATCTACGCCAAGGACTATGAGAAGAAAGGCAATAAGTTCATCGCTCCCCACACCCTTGAAATCGCAGCTATGTGGGCGGTTCTAACGCGCTTAGAGGAGCCTCAAAGCCACCAGTTATCCCTTATGCAAAAGCTCAAGCTCTACAACGGTAAATCGCTCCCCGGCTTTACTTCAGACAATGTTAGAGAGCTTAAAGAAACAGCGACTCGGGAAGGTATGGAGGGGATCTCGCCAAGATACATTCAGGACAAAATATCGAACGCCATCGTGTCTCATCCGAAGATTCCAACGGTCAACCCGTTCATGGTCATGAATGAGCTGGAAGAAGGCTTGAAGCATCACTCGCTCATCGCCTCGGAGGAAGAGCGCAAGCGCTTTCAACAGCTACTCTCCGTGGTCAAAGAGGAATACGAAGACATTATCAAGAATGAGGTTCAGAAGGCGATTAGCGCCGACGAGGACAGCATCGCTCGCCTTTGCGCGAACTATGTCGACAACGTGAAGGCCTATACTCAGCGGGAGAAGGTTAAGAATCCTTATACTGGCAAAGAAGAAGAGCCCGACGAGCGCCTCATGCGGTCGATCGAAGAGAAGATCGATATTCCAGAGAGCCGCAAGGATGACTTCCGCAGGGAGATCATGAACTACATTGGTGCTCTCGCCATCGAGGGCAAGCAGTTCAAATATTGGACCAACGAGCGCCTCCAGAAAGCGCTGGAGCTAAAGCTCTTTGAAGATCAGAAGGACACTATCAAGCTCAAGAACTTGATCTCTTCGGTGATCGACAAAGACACCCAGGAGAAGATCGATATCGTCCGCGCCCGCCTGATCAAGAACTACGGCTACGACGAGATCTCTGCAACGGACGTCTTGAACTACGTCGCTAGTATTTATGCGCGGGGTGACATTAAGAGCTGACTCCCTTCTCTCTTTATCCATGCTGCATTGGCTCTGGGTTTCGTTCATGGCTGAAGCGGCGCGGGGTGGTTATCATCTTAAGAAGCTTTGAGAAGGGAGGTGCTTGTGGCTCAAAAAATTGAATCGGATGCGCGGCGCTTTCGCGAGATTGTCCGAGGACGCATCAAGAAAGAGCTCCGGAAATATATGACCCGGGGTGAATTGGTTGCTCGCAAAGGGAAGGACATGGTGTCCATCCCCCTTCCTCAAATTCAACTTCCCCGCTTCCGCTACGGATCGCAAGAGCAAGGCGGCGTCGGACAAGGAGAAGGCGAGGTCGGTGAGAGCCTCGGCAAAGACGGCGAAGAATCTGGCCAGGGAGAAGCTGGGGAGAATCCCGGCGAGCACGTCTTAGAGGTCGATGTCGACCTCGCGGAGCTGGCGCAGATCCTTGGAGAAGAGCTGGCCCTGCCCAACATTGAACCCAAAGGGAAGAAGGCCATCACCGCCATAAAGGACCGCTATTCGAGTATTCGACGCACTGGGCCAGAGAGTTTGCGTCAGTTCAAGCGGACCTTCGTCAACGCCCTCAAGAGGCAGATCGCCACGGGAACCTACAACCCCGAGGACCCCATCATCGTCCCAGAGCGCATTGACCGCCGCTATCGCAGCTGGAAGACTCAGCATCAACCCGAGTCGAACGCCGTCATTGTTTACATGATGGACGTCTCTGGCTCCATGGGAGCCGAGCAGAAAGAGATCGTAAGGATCGAGTCGTTCTGGATTGATACGTGGCTTCGGAGCCAATACAAGTCGTTAGAGAGCGTCTATATCATTCACGATGCCGCCGCCAGGGAAGTCGATCAGCATACCTTCTTCCACGTGAGGGAGAGCGGTGGGACGAAGATCAGCTCGGCCTATGAGCTATGTAACAGCATTATCAAAGACAGATATCCAGTCAACGATTGGAACATTTACCCCTTCCACTTCTCCGACGGGGACAACTGGTGTGGCGACGACACCCGCCTCTGCCTCGAACTCATGAAGAACGAACTCCTTCCCGCCAGCAATGTCTTTTGTTATGGCCAGGTGAAGAGCGCCTACGGAAGCGGGCAATTCATCAAGGACCTTCGCGGCGCTTTTGAAGAGGACGACGAGCGGATCATTCTCAGCGAAATTGATTCCCGTGAAGAGATCTACGACTCGATCAAAGCCTTTCTTGGCAAGGGACGGTGAGCCATGGTTTCTTACCGAAAAATGAAGAATAGAGACCTCCCCCCGGAGCTTGTCGAGATCGCAAAAGATGTCTTCAAGCGAGCGAAGGCCGTTGGCCTCGACTTTTGGGAGGTCATTTTCGAAGTTCTCGACTCGGAGGAACTCAACGAAGTCGCGGCCTATGGAGGTTTTCCCACCCGCTATCCGCACTGGAAGTTCGGCATGGGATACGAGGAGCTGATTAAGGGCTACGCCTATGGCTTGTCGAAAATCTATGAGCTAGTCATCAACAACGACCCATGTTACGCCTACCTCATGCGGCAGAACGCCTTGGTCGATCAAAAGTTAGTCATGGCTCATGTTTGTGGTCACGCTGACTTCTTCAAGAACAACATGTGGTTCAACCCTACGAACCGCAAAATGATGGACGAGATGGCCAACCACGGCAATCGAATCCGCTCCCTCGCTGAAAAATATGGCCAGGACAAGGTCGAGAACTTCATCGACTGCTGCCTCTCCATCGACAACCTCATCGACATTTACTCGCCTTACATCAAGCGACACGCCAAGACCAAAGACGTCGACCCCGACTCTCGCGGCGCTGAAGAAGAGCTCGCCTCTAGAAAACTCCCCTCCAGCGACTACATGGACCGCTACGTCAACCCCCCGGAGTTCCTTGCGCAGCAACGAAAGCTCATCGAAAAGAACATTGAGAAGCAGATTTCCTTTCCCGCCGAACCCCAACGAGACATCCTCCTCTTTCTCCTCGAACACGCGCCGCTCAAACCCTGGCAGCGGACCATCATGTCTATCATTCGCGAGGAAGCCTATTACTTT
>JARGOJ010000327.1:300-8531 GCA_029210225.1 Planctomycetota bacterium | reverse complement strand
TCGCTGATCCAAGAAGGAATCAAACTATGAGAACACCGAAATTGGCATTGTTTTCAAGTCTCGTTTTGACCTTCGTGGCGGGCTGTGGATCGGACGGCGGCTCTGCTCGCGTCGATCCCAATAAGGTCGAGTCAAAGCCGGGTCAAACCGCGGTTGAAACGCCAAAAGAAGAAAGAGAAGCGACGGAGCAGGACGAGAAGACGGACCGCTCAGAATTAGAAGAGGAAAATATTGAGCGACGGGAAGAGGGTCCGAAGCAAGAAATTGTCCCGGCAAACAAAACCGCGACGACCGATCCCCGAATAGCGCTTTACAAACCCAAATCCTGGCCCGCAGCGACTCTTGGCCGAGACGGAGTGGCCTTTCTGACCATCACTGCTCCTGGTTGGATACGAGATTCTTATCAGGTCGATCCCAGAAGAGGACAGGCCACCCTTGGATTTAAATCGACCTTGGGTAAGAGGGCTGATGGCGTCGCAGGCGCTGATGCCGCGGTTTTTGTCACCATTCGAGTTCATGAGAACGTTGCCGCGGCGAGGCAGTCACTACTCCGGACGCTGTTGACAGTGACATCCATTCTCAAGCGCGACGAAAGCCTGGGAGATATTGCCTTCACGTCAAGAAATGGGAAGGCCTTGACCTACGCTGCTGCGGTCCGAGGAAACGTGACCTTTGTCGCTCGGAGCGCGGAGACGGGAATTGACGCCTCGGTTGTGGCAAACGCCACGGACGCTGTCATCCAAAAGAGCGCGGTCGTTGAGAAAGCAGGGGCTGTTTCCAAACCAGCCATCACTGGTCTCGGTGTGGAAATCGCAAAAACTGGGCAGCCCAATCCATTGACGCTCGATGCCGACCCTCAATCTCCCAAGCCTGAGTATATTGCGTTTCAATGCACACCGCGGCCATCGACGAGCGTCGTCAAGAATGGTGAGGCTTATGAGCTATACGCCGGACAACCAGGCTCCGTCACGATCAAGGCTTTTGCCTGTTCGGACAAACTTCAGATCTCTGTTTTTGAAACAGAAGTAGAAGTGGTTAAGGGGGAGTGATCTTCCTCACTCACTCAAAAACATCCTGTGAAGATTATTCATGGTCACATGGTAGGCGTTGCACGGTAGGAGGGATCTCTTGCTTGTCCCAGGACGTGCACCGACAATCAATATTCGTGCCATGATTCACAAAGAACTGGCAGTCGTCAATGACGAGTCCCTGACAGTTATTGTTCTCATTTAATTGCAGAGAGCCGAGGTTGCCCTCATTTGACTGAACGCGGAGGCGCCTCAAATCGCTCGACTTAAATAGCCACGTATGTCTGGAAGCCATTTTTAGCTGACTCTGGATCAGTTCGCATTGGTCGACGCGAACATCTCGCGGAAGGTCGGAGTGCCCCGCGAATGAGAGCTCGCAGCGATTGAATTGACTTTGGCTTAACACCGCGGAATTTTGGAAGGCCGGAGACTCAACGATGAGACAGGCTCCGTGGAATTGGCTCTCAAGAACAATGAAATCGCCTAGTTCGTGGAGCGCTCCGAAGTAATCGGCATCCTCTAGTAATTGAGGATTCATAGGCTCTTCTGTCGAGTGGACCCGCGCTCCGTCGCCTGGCTTCATCAATGAGAATTGAAGCTGGACATCGGTGTCATTGAATTGACTCCTGAGAATTTTCAGCTCCCTTGTTTTGAGCTTTACAGTCGCGTGGGAGAAGTCGCAATCAATGAAGTAAAGCGAATCAGCAATTCCGTTGAGGGTCGCTCCCTGAAAGGAGATGTTGTGCCAAATTTGATGATGTGAAAAGTTGTTTGATTGAAAGGGGGCGTATCGAAGGTCGAGCTTGCCGTCCTCGGTTTTTGGCAAGTGATCTCGGGTGCCCGATTCGATAAAGGACCGTAGATATCCAATAAATGGTTGCTCGAACCAACGCGCTCGCAGCTGATCCTTGGGATCTTGAGAGGGACCAACGCCAAATTCTGAAGCTGCGTTTGCGTCGACTTGAACGTGGGTTAATGCCCTCGATTTATTGGCATTGAAGAAGGCGGTTAGATCGGTTTTTAGCTGGTTGAGACGTGCTAAATCTTTGTTCTTGCCGAAGACCCAGGTCATTCGCTTTTTAATAAATCCTGACTTGCGGCGAGTCTCTGAGAGAGACTTGTCAAAGACCATGGAGGTCGCTTCGGTGAGGACGGTCTCGAAGCAGCGCGGCAACCTAACAGCGGTCTCCTTGATCGAAGATTTAGGGCGCCCGTTTATTGTGTTCTCGGGGTGTTGGTTGACGGCTGTGTGAAACGCGGAGACAGCATCCCCAAGGCTCTCGAAATTGGATTGGAGTGATTCGCGGTCGGAGTCGGAGAATTGACCGGGGTCTTTCAAGAGCTTGCGGACAGTCCCAACTCCCGTCGCCAAGCATGAAATGATCGCGGCGGCGGGTTCTCGTCCGGAGTCGATCATCGCTAAAGAGGCTCCGATAGAACTGATATGGGCGAGGCCTTGTTCTAAATTCGATAGCTCCGACTCGAAGACGTTGTTCTTTAACTCGCCATTTTTTAACCATTGAACTTCTTCAATGATTCCGTCGACGAGCAGCTCTTTGGGTGTGTGGCGGACACAATTAAGCAGCGCCTTCTGAAGCTCTCCTAGCGTTTGATAGCGGTCAGCGACGTTTTGTTTCAAGCACTTGTGAATCACTGTCTGGATGTCGCCGGGAGCGTCTCCTGGAATCTTCAATTCGAAGCTCTTGACAGCAGGATCATTTCCGAACAATTCGGCGAGGATGATGCCGAGGGAGTAGACGTCGCTCCACGGACCAATGTCTTTGTTAAGCCAGACCTCGGGAGCCGTGTAGAGAGGGGTTGTGAGGCCAGGGGCGCTTTTCATCAGGGACGATAGGTGGAGCTTGTCATTTTGAAAGCGGAGCTTTGTTGAGAAGTCGAAGACGCAGACGGGGCATGGTGAGGTCTCGTTGAAGGAGCTAGCGCTGAGAATGATATTACTGGGCTTGAGATCGAGGTGGTAGATCTGTGCGCTATGGGCGAAGTGAAGGGATCGAATGATCCCCAGCACGATGGACTTACAGACCTGGAAATTTGGCGTCGGGTTGTCCCCGAGCCACGATCCGAGGTGAACCCCGGGGAGATATTCCATAATCATATAGGGATGTTGCGGGTGGTCTTCCAAGTGAAAGACTCGCACGGAGCCGTGTCCAGCGATTTCATGCTGAACCTTAAACTGCGCTTCGAAGAGACTGGAAATCGAAAACTGCGCGTCTTCTTGGAGAGGTTTACCGACCTTGATGGCCCGAATTTCACCGTAGACCTTGGCGCGGAAGACGTCGCTGAACTGACCTTCGCCGATTTTTTCAAGAACTTGAATGCCCGGGAGGGCATTGAGAAACTCACTAGGATCCATAGGAGGCACTCGAATAACTTCCGCGAGAGTTTGATTGATCAGGATATTGATGCGCTGCGCCTATTTTAGCCGACAGCGCTCTGCTTTGGATAGGTCGAGGTCTCCCGCTGCGCTTCCAATCGTCATGTTCCAAAGCGCAGCGGTTGCGAAGAGAGCTTTGTTAATGGTTGAGTTGGGCGCGCTCAGACATGGCTGTCTATCTCATGATCAAGGGAATGCGCCCGGTAAGCATGATTCCTGTCATGATGAGCACGAAAATCATTGAAGAGCAGCGAACGAGGACCACGGCGACTTGTTGCTCTGACTGCGATGGCACGCGCATCCACCGTCCTCGGAAGTACGCGGCCAGGGGTGCCCCAAGGTAGCCGACGGAGAGCAGGCCAAGGATGAAGCCTCCGAACATTGCTGGAGTCGTGTGCTTTTCGTTGGGGATCCAGACGGCATCGGAGACGAATAAGAGGCCGGCATAGATGAGCCAAGATGGAATGAGGTGGAGAACATAGCTTTTCTTAAAGCGCTTGAGCAGGGCTTGTCCTGGGGAGAGTTCAAAAAAGGAATCGGGGAGGCGTTCATGACAAAGGGCGCAGCGCCTACCAAGAAAGGCCTTGCTTCCACATTCGCATTGTTTTGTTTGAAGACTCTTCACGATGTTGTGTCCCTTCAGTTCACTCCTACTACTTTACGACGAACGGTGATCCCCGAGGGCTTCATTTCATGTCTTTTTTTATCTGTTCGAGCAGCTCTTTGAACGGTTCATGTTGAGGATGAGTTTTCACTAGGCGCTCGGCGAGGCGCTTGGCTTCTCCCCAGCGATCCATTTGAATCATGAGAACGACAAGGGCCTGAAGCACTTCTGGGTCTTTTGGAATCATTCTGTGAGCCCTGCGAATTGGAACCTCTGCTTCATCGAGGGACTTACATTTTTGCAAGACCAGTCCGTAATTATAGAGTATGCGGGGACGATCTGGGAGCAGACGGTTGGCGGTCGCGAGGGCCGCTCTCGCATCGGTCCAGCGCTCCTGCTCCCCTAAAAGCAGGCCCAGTGAATAATGTAGCTCGCCTTCCTTTGGCGAGGCGGTCAGGCTTGTGTTTAACAGTTTCTCGGCTTCAGAACCCCGCCCCAATTCATTGAAGATTTGAACCAGCTTGAAGACTGCGGGGAGAAAGCGCCTGTCGAGTTTTAGGGCGCGGTGATATTCAGCGATGGCGTCCTCTTTGCGACCCAACTGACTATAGACGACCGCAAGATTGAAGGGACCGGCGGGCAAGTCTCCATGGGCTCTTTGGAGAGTTTCGTATTCTTTCAAGACCGTGTCAAAAGCCGCCTTGTCGGCATCGCTGAATCGCTCCCGAGGAATGACTGATAAGACGGGGATGGCTTCAAGGCGGACAGCTCGAACGGGATCATTGAGAAGGGGTGGCGCAATTTTTACGCGGCTCTCCAAGTCGAGTTGGGAGAGTCCTCTGAGGGCGCTGACCCGAATCATGGGGTCTGGGTCTTTTAGCGATTCCGCGATGAAGTCAAGGGCCGCCGGTCCATATTGTCCGAGCAGTTCGAGGGCCGTCGCCCGGACGATGTTTGCTAGTTTCGGATCGCGAGCGCGTTTCACCAGTGAGGCGAGGGCCAGCGGATGGCCTTCCCGGCCGCCTTGAATTGCAATGGCAAAACTTGGGCGGCGAAAGACTTTGGAGCCATACCACTTCGCCATGAAATCAGCAGACCATTCTGCGCTCCGGTCTTTATGGCATTGATTGCAAGCGTTGGGGACGCCAATTCGCAGCGTGAGATCGGGCCTGGGAATGGGAAAGCTGTGGTCGTGGCGAGGATCGACAGACATATAGTCCTGTGAGGGCATGTGGCAATCGACGCAGTTCGCTCCGGCTTTCCCCACGGTGTGAAAATGATGAGCCTTTGAGTTGTAATCTTTAGATGGCAGATTTGGATACCGAGGATTCTTGTCGCTTTGGTGGCAGTGAGTGCACAATTGATTTCCCGGGCGTTTCAGGCGACCGCTGTGGGAATTGTGGCAATCGCTGCAGCGGAGCCCTGCGGCGTGCATCTTACTTTGAAGGAAAGAGCCATATTCATAGACTTCATCTTGGATTTGTCCATCGGAATGAAAAAGCCCTGAGCGCAATGTATCCGGCATGAAGTCGTCATGGAAGGGGCGCCCGTGGGCGTCTTCAGGGCTCACTTGATTGCGCCGGGAGTGGCATCGAGCGCAGGATTGAATCTCGGCTGACTGGCTGCTTTTGAGAGAAGTGATCAGCCCCTTTGATTCATCCTCCCGGCGTTTATTCGTGGCCTGACTCGCCCACTGAACATGTTTCGTGCCGGGGCCATGACAGGCCTGACAGCTGACATTGACTTCTGAGAAGCTTGACTTGTAGGAGTTTGTCTTTGGGTCGAAGTTTTTATTGAAATTTGTCGAATGGCACTCGGCGCACATTGAATTCCAACGCTGATAGGCCCCGGTCCAATGCCTCGCATCTCCGGGCTTAGGGGTGAGTTCGGGATTCAGTTGAAACCACTTTTTACCACGGACATCCCAGGCGATAGCTAGACATTGAATCTGCCCGTTACTCAATTCAATGAGATATTGTTGAAGCGGTTCGCAGCCGAAGGTGTATTTGATGAGAAAGTCCTGTTTCTGACCGTTGGCTCCTACGGTATTGACGAGGAACTGCCCATTCTTCCTGAAAAATCGAGAAGTGACGCCGTTGTGAGTGAAGCTCGTGTTCTGAAAGTCTCCGAGCACCGTCTTTTCATTGGCGATTTGCATGGACTTCTCATGATGGGAGCTGAGCCATTCCTTAAACTCAGGCTCGTGGCATTGAACGCACTGAGTATTTTCGACGAAGCCCGTGGCCTCGTCTTTCTCTTTGTTTGGATTTAAGGCATTGTCTTTCGGCCATAGAGCAATGACCAAGCCTCCAAGGGCGATGACGGCGATTCCTGCGAATAGCATTTTATTGCGAGCTGGAGGCATTGCAGTGGTGGCTGGCATTCGTTTTCCTCTAAGGACCCGAGCGATGTTTTTTAATCTTTTTTGAGTGTCTGGGGACTTTCAATGGGTAATTGAAGAATGAAGAGACTCCCTGAACCCGCCTTGCTTTCAACAGAGATAGACCCACCTAGATCTTCAGTGAACTGACGGCAAATGGCGAGGCCTAACCCGCTGCCAGTCCCACTTTCTTGAGCCCGAGGACCTTGTTGGAATGGCTCGAAGAGGGTGTCGAGGATGTCTTCGTGAATTCCCGGTCCAGTATCGGCTATTTGAACGACGAGCGCGTGGAAGTCATCGGAGAGCTTGGAAGTCACTGTGATTTGGCCCTGCTGGGTGAATTTAATGGCGTTGCCAATGAGGTTGTGGAGTATCCTTTGCAACTTCTGAAAATCGGAGAGGAATTGGAAGGACCTAGGGACCTTATTGATCACTTCAATTGTCAGTGATTTTAACTGAGCCTCGATAACCAGTGGTTCAGTGATGTCGGACAGCGTCCTTTCCCATAGGCTTAGCTGAAGTTCAGGAGGCTCGTTGTCGCTGTGCTTTACGGAGCTTTGGAGCAAATTCTTCGTGAGTGCGAGGATGTATTGGCCGCTTTTGTTAATCGCGTCGATGAAGTTCTGATGTTTATGATTGAGATCTGGGTCGTCTTTTAACAGCTCGGTGAAACCAAGGATCGCACCCAGGGGAGAGTTGACGTCATGAGTGACATCTCTGAGATGCGCGGAATTCGCTTGGACTTGTTCAAGGAGCTCACTGTTTTGAGCGCGGACTTGTTCCAGCTCTCGCTGAATCTTGTCGAGGCGATGCTGACTTTCTAGATTCCGAGCTCGGCGGTCACTCTCTTCATTGAACAGGCTCTCATGAAGCGTGTGGTATGTCTCAAAGTGGAAGAGTGCTTTTTCAAATTGCTTTTGGCTTTTGTAGATGGAGGACAGGAGCTTGTGGATCTTGCACTCCTGACTTGATTCTGGATTGAGTTTGAGGGATTGGGTGAGCAGGATTTTGGCGTCTTCGACTTTGTCAATTCGGACGTAGTATTCGGCGAAGTCAACGTTGAGGGTCAATTCTGTCCAACAGTTGTTCTCAGTTTGAAGTTTTCGTCTAGCTTCGTCGGCGAGGATAAGGGCTTCGTCGTATCGGTCAAGGCGTAGGTAGGTTGCGACGAGGTTGCAGGCGGCGTGGAGGAAATAGGAGGTGTCGAGGCTGTGCTTCTCCACGAGGGCGAGGGATTGTCGGGCAGTGCTCTCAGCCTTTGAGTTCTCATCGAGTTCGTAATAGACGGCGCTGAGGTTTGATAGGGCCATGGATAAATGGCTGAATTGCTTTTCGTCTTCAAAGGCTCGAACACCATCATGAAAGTGTTGAAGGGCGCGGTCCATGTGGCCAATTTTTGCGTAAACACCGGCGATGTTCATCGACGCGTTGGCGAGGACCTGTTTAGGACCTTTGCCGTCATTCAGAATTTCATAGAAGCTTTGTAAGGCGGGTTCATGGAGAGACATGGCCGAGTAGGCGGTCGCCAGAGTGTTGAGCGCGACGAGGGCGGATTCACGATCTCCGAAGGTCTGAAAGAGCGCGAGGGATTTCTGAGTTTGATTGACGGCCTCGGGGAACTTCCTCGCGAGGGTGTTTCCCCGTCCCATGACTCGCAGGGATTCGGCCATGCGAAGGCCGTTCTCTTCGTCGCTGAGACTTTCATGAGGGAGAGAGTCGAGGGCTTGCTTTCCGAGTTGGGCCATGGTGTGCGGATCAGAGCGTTGGAGCGCCCAGGCTCGGTCGGTAAGCTCTTCAAACTGCTCTAGAACGAGCGCTTTGGGA
>JARGOJ010000327.1:0-290 GCA_029210225.1 Planctomycetota bacterium | reverse complement strand
GGTTTCTCGAGATGGGAAAGCAATCCGCATTTTAGTCGATGAGTTGAATAAAAGTGCGGATCGCTGCTCAAGCATCTACATTACGACGCCGCCATCGACGGAGAGGACCGCTCCGTTGATATAGGAGGCGTCGTCGCTGGCGAGAAAACAGTAGGCCGCGGCGATGTCTTCCACTTGGCCAAGGCGTCGCATAGGGATTTTTTGGGTCATTGCTTCCATGACGTTTTCGGGGATGCTCTTGGTCATGGCGGTTTCAATAAAGCCTGGAGCGATGGCGTTGACGCGGATGC
>JARGOJ010000326.1 GCA_029210225.1 Planctomycetota bacterium | reverse complement strand
GCGACAAGTTCATTCGCTGATCAAGAACAAACCCTCGAACAAAAAGTGACAGAATTGCTTGTACTTGTTGTGTTTCTTACTCTCCCTCGAGAGGGAGAGTCAAACGGCTAAAGCCGTTTGGTGGGGGCTTGAGTCACCGGAAAGCTTTGGATTGGCAGCTCTCACCAATCCGGTCCCCTCGCAAAACTATTTCAGCCATCTTGGATCTACTGCCCCTGCCCTTTCACTTCGTTGCCGTCCACACCAAGGCGCGAGCCTGACTTAATCTTATATTCTCGGATCTCGCCGTTGACCTGCACTTTCACCACGGAGAATTCATCTTTGGCGCGCTTCCGGGCCCTCTTGATGTCCCCCGAATCTCTGACCTCCTGGCCGTTGTAAGACACAATAATCCCTCCCACTGGGATTCCTAAACTGTGCCCCTGACCATCCGATCGAACCTTCGTGATAAAGACCCCAGGAACCGGAGCCTCAAGCTGCTTCTTGACCAGAATCGCAGCGCTCTTGATCTTCGGATCGGTATCGAAGGTCGCGTCCTCTACTGCCTTGAGGGCCTCTTCTGAAGAATCGGCCTGCCTTGCTATGCCCCGTAACGCTGTTAAACGCACGTCTTCGGGATAGCCATTCTTCCCTAGTATCCCACTTAAATAGCGCGCCGATTCCGGGCTCTCCACTCTAGAGAGCTCCCTCAAAGCCTGACGATAACTATCACGGGCTCGCTTCCCGGTCTTCGCATCTGGCTCTGGCAAGGCTCCCGGTTCACCTAGACGCCCCATATAGGCTAGATAACTCTTGGTCAACTTCTCGGGGTCGCCCCCATCAAGCTTTCTCAGCGCTCGTAACGCAGCTCCCTGAAAACGGGCGGTGAGCTTCTCATCGAGACCCAGGTCTTCAGTGCTTAAGGCCCAATGCATCACTGCCGGGTCAATCAAGGCTCGACGCTCACGCTTTCCAAGGCCCAAATAATCTTCCTTGCGCAGCGCATCCCAAAGCTTCAAGACAGTTGGAAACGCCCGAGAATCAAGCGCCTTCAATGCTTTCATCGCCGCGAGGGCCCCCAAGGCATCTTTGCCTTTCAAGGCCACTTCAAAGTTCGATTGAATCTCATCGACCTTCGCCGCTAGCTCAGCGTCGCTCATGGGCTGCAGCTTCTTACGGGCGCTTTCGAGCTCTCTCTGAAGTCGCTCAATCGTCGCTGATAGCTGCGCCCCCTGTGAGGACGAATCTAAAACCGCAGTTCCAGAGCCCGGAAGGGAGCTGGTCCCCTGAGAGCTGCGCCCTCTTGAAGCCCTCAGAGCGGCGAAGTCTTGCTGATCTTTTTCCAATTGCGCCAAGCGACGCTGAGACTTTGCTAATTCATCTCTCAGGCGCTGCCGGTCTTTTTGGAGGGCATCAATGTCACTGTTGCTGGCCCCCTGATTCTCTGAATCCGAAAGGTCTTGGCTGCCAAAGAAAAATCCGACTCCGGTAAAGAGCGCCGCCACAATCGCAAAAGAAACAACTGTCTTCACCTTCATCTTCGCCCCCCTCTTATGCCAAAGCACTAACCTTCTGGAACCACAGCCTTCTCATCTTTGATTTGAGTGAGATCTAAGGTCAAGAGCTGTTTGACCGTCCAGATTACGAAAACAACGGACGACACCCCACTGACCGCGATCAATCCGACAAGAACCCCATAAAGCTCAGGCTCTCCCTGCTCTTGCGCAATCTCAATCCCGAGCCATAAACCCGGCGCAGTCAGAATTATATAACGAAATAACGCCGCCAGGAGCCCCGGTTTTCCTTGCTGCATTCCCTCAAAGATTGAACGGCAAAGCAAAAAACCAGCCCCCGCGAGACAAGAGAGCGGCACCAATCGAATTCCAAATTGACTGTATTCCGCTGTCAAAGCCTCTTCCGCAAAGGCCGAGGATAACCAAGGAGCAAGGAAGTAAAGCAATGGCCCGACGAAGACAATGACATAGGCAAAGGTCGCCAAAGTTGCGTCACGAACACCGACCTTGAATCCTTCCGTATCCTTGGCTCCATAGCGAGTTGCTAAATACGGCAACAACGCAATTCCAATCGCGATGATGGGATTCAAAAAGAACATAGAAACACGGTAATAAATGGAATAAGCCGCCAGCGCTTCTTTGGAGTTCTCATAGCTCGCCACCAAATAATTGATAAAGCCCGCCTCACTCGCGATCAACACAAAGGCCGCTGAAGACGGCAGCGCCAATCCGAGCAAAGACTTCATCGGCGCAGGATCTTTGCCAGTCTTTACCTCCGTCAATTCTGCCTTCCGCCTATCCTCATGCTCCTTCGCCCGCTTCAGCGCATAAACCAAGCCTCCAAAGCGACCGAGAACGGTCGAGAGCGCGATACCAAAGACACCCCAGTCGAAGACGAAGAGGAAGACCGTATTGAGAATCACGTTGATAATGTTCGAGCAGATGCCCGCCCACATCGTCGCCTTGGTGTCTTGATGAGCCTTAACCATCGAATCGGGGATGATTGACCAGAAGGACGAAAAGGCCGAACCGCCGATTAAGACCGCCCCATAGACCTTGAACATCTGAGCGACGTCCTCTTTCAAGCCCCAATCATCCGCCGTATACCAAATGCCCGCGCCAAGAATTAGAAAGAGCGGAGCAATCCCCGCGATCAACTTCCAAGTCGCCGTTTGATACTGCTCGATCTTCTCCGATTCCCCGGCCCCCATAGCCCGAGACAAGCAAGATGTGAGACCTGTCGACATTCCGACCCAGAGGGCGATCATGATGAACTCGAAGGGAACGGCCAGGCCAATGGCGGCGACAGCGCTGTCACCAATGGTGGCCGCATAAGCAGTGTCAACAAATGTAAAGGCGGCCCGCATCCAGAATGAGAGGATGAGCGGGCCGGCCATTTGGAGAACTGTTTTTTGGACCTTCTTGGTCTCGTTTGAACTCATAGGAGGCGCTTCTTCAAGGTTGAATTTGGGCGCTTATGAGAACACGGAGACCACGGGAAATCAGGTCAGAGCCGTTTGTTTTTCGTCTTTTTTCATCTTAATGCCTGTGACCCTCGTTCCCGAGCCTTTACGAGCGCTCACTCCGATAAGTTGGTCACTCTCATTAATCATGGCCTGGTGATGGGAAACAACCATGTACTGACGCTCCCGAGAGCGTTTTTGAATGGCCACCGCAAGCAATTCTGTGTTCGCTCCGTCAAGGCTCTGATCGACCTCGTCAAAGACATAGAACGGCGCAGGGTTCACTGACTGAAGCGCAAAGATAAACGCCAAGGCCGTGAGCGATTTCTCGCCCCCACTCATAGCCTCAAGGCGAGCGAAGTTCTTACCCCGAGGTCGAGCTTCAATAATCAGCCCTCCCAAGAATGGATCTTCTTCATTCTCAAGGCGCAGCTCTCCATCCCCATGAGCAAGCTCACGGAAACTGGAGTGGAAGGCCGAGCGAACAGACTCAAAGGCGTTCATGAAGGTTGTCTTCTTCGCTTCTTCGAGCTGCAACATGCGCTCAATAAGACCCGTCTTCTCCGCTGTCAGCTCGGTAAAACGGCCGCTCAGCTCCTCTTTACGAGTTGCGATCTCATTGTATTGGTCAATCGCGAGCATGTTGACAGGCTCTAGAGACTTCATCTTTCTCAGAGTCTTCGCCAAGCCTTGGGAGACTTCCGTCGCGAGTGTCTCTGGATCTTCACCCTCTTCGTAGCCCTCTTCAGGATACTCCGGCACAGGACCGAGGTCCTTCGCTTCGAGATCTTGCATCTTCTCTTTTGCGAAGGTCGCGCTCTGCGCCACTTTCTCAGCGGCTCCTTCAATTCCAAGCTTCGCCGCGTTGAGATCTCTCTTCAACTGCTGGCTTGTTTGCTCGGCGCTCTGAGCCTGGCGAACCGCTTGTTTTCTCTTCTCGTCAAGAGACTCAAGCTCCTTCGCGATCTTGCCCAGCTTCTCATCGAGAATCTTAAGCTCGCTTTGATAGCCAGCTTGCTTCTCTTCAAACTCTTTGAGAGAGGCCGTCAAAGTCTCGCGTTCGGTCTTGCTCTCTTCCAAGGTCAGACCGATGTGATCTTGCTTTTCTTTGAGCCCACGACGATCAACAAGAATACTCTGCAGGCGATCACGCACCGCAGCCATAGTCTCTTCCAGACCACGGAGTTCGACTTCTTTCTCTGCTGTCATCTTCGACATGCGCTCAAACTCAGAGCCCACATTCGATTCGGAGAGCTCTTTCAGTCGAGAATCGTCCTTATCAAGCTTCTCAGAGAGCTCCTCTCTCTCCATGGTGACAAGCTCAAGCTCTTCGTTTACCTTCTTAAGCAGCGCGACCACTTCAATCAAACGCGCCTTTGAGGGTTGAAGTGTCTTATCAATATTCTCAAGCTCCTCTTTCAAAGCCAGCTGAGAAGCGCCAGATTCGGCGACCTTCGACTTATAGCTTGAGAGGTCTTTCTCGATGCGACGGGCCGACTCTTCGGCGATTCGCTCGTCCTTCTTAAGTTTGCTGCGCTTGGCGTTGAGAGTCGCGATTGTCTTTTTGAGTTCTCTCACTCGGGCTTCCGCGGTCGCCATAGCGGCCATAGCTTGAGCTTGAGAGTTCTTCTTGCGGCCACCAGTCATGAGACCGCGTTTTTCAAGCAGGTCTCCATCGAGGGTCACCATGCGGTGGCGCCCGATCAATGACAATCCGGTGTTGAGATCTTCAATGACGAGGGTGTCTCCGAAGACATAGCGATAGACTTTTTCGTAGAGGTCCTCAAAGTCGACAAGATCTAGGGCGAAATCAATGATTCCCTGGCCCCTGGGCTTATGAAGGTCAACGTTTGGAGGACGAATTTTTGTCAGCGGCGCGAAGGTGAGGCGGCCGGCTTTTTGACGCTTGAGTAGCTCAATGGCCTTCTTCGCGACGTGCTCGTCGTCGACAATAACCCAGCCGAGGCGACCTCCGGCAGCCGCTTCAATGGCGCCGGCGTATTCTGGGTCGAAGGAACACAGCTCACGAACGGTGCCGTGTATACCTTTGAGGCCGCTGTTCATGATGGTGTTGACGGCGCGATTGTTAGTGTAAATGGCGGCTTGACGGACTTGCTCTTCACAGCGGGCGAGCATTGTTTCGGAGCGACCAAGCTCATCGAGGTTCTTATCGCGGTTATCCCGGAGACGGTGAATCTCGGAGATCAGGCGGCGTTGACGATCTTCTTCGTGGGCCAGTTTTTCCCGGGCGCCGCGGCGGCTTGTGGCGGCTTCGGCTTCTTGCCGGGCGACCACATCGCGACGCTTTTGGAAGTCGGCAACGCGCTCTGAGAGCAGCTTGTCTTCGGTTGTCAGGTTGGCGTTTTGCTCAACTAGCGACGACTCTCGGGTCTCTAGTTCACCATCTCTATTGCGCAGAGTACGGAGGGCGACTTGGAGCTTATTCAATTCTTGAATCGTGTCAGCCTGGGAGGAGTTATGGCGACGAATCTCGTTCATCGCTTGGCTCACCTGGGTGCTGAGACCTTCGTGTTTTTCACCGAGTTCATTGAGCTTGTCTTGCAGCTCCTTTTCTTTCTCACCGAGCTTTGAGGACTTGGCGGAGATTTGTTCGAGCTCGGCGCTCTTCTCTTTTTCGAGTTTGAGGCTTTGCTCAATCGACTTCTTTGCGGACCTGAGCTTTTCTTCGATGCTTGAGAGTTGGCCGTGGAGGGTCTCTCTTTTCTTAAAGGCGCTGAGTCGCTCGCCTTCACCTTTAACTTTGTAGGCGTGTTCGGCGGCGTCCAAGGCCTCCTGGCTCGATTCGAGGACCTTGAGGGAGTCGTCGTAGCTCTTGGAGAGCTTGTCTCGGCGGGCGAGGAGGTCGGCGTATTGTTTTTGGACCCGAATCGCTTTGTCGCGGGCTTTTTGGGCATCCAGGAGGTGAAGTTCGTCTTCCATAGACGCTTTCATCTCAACAAGATCGCGATATTTGAGGGCTGTTTCCCGCTCGTTCTTGAGGGAGGCAAGGCGCGATTCCAATTCATTGAGGATGAGTTGGATATCTTCCATGTGGCGGGCGGCTTGGTTGAGTTCTTCCCGGGCGGCGCCGATGCGCTTGTCGAACTCGCTGATACCTGCGGTCTCATCTAAGACGCGGCGGCGGTTCAGCGGGCTCATGTTTGTCAGACGTGTCACATCTCCCTGGAGGACAATGTTCATACCGCTTTGGCTGAGTCCGAGTTCGAGGAGAAACTCCTGAAGATCGCGGGCTTTTTTGACGACGCCGTCCACTTCGTAGCGGGCAATATAGTTCGAGGCGGTTTTGCGGACCTTGCGGGCCACTTCAACCTCTTTGACTTCACCGCTCTTCATGGTCACGCGAAGCTTGATCGCGGCGCGAGCATATTTCTTCTTTGTGTTGACGTTGAGCAGGTCGGTCAAGCGTTCGGCGCGCATGCCTTTGGAGCTGGAAAGACCGAGGACAAAGAGCAAGGAGTCGATGACATTCGACTTCCCTGAGCCATTCGGGCCCGAAATGGTGGTAAAGCCATCTCTAAAGGGGATCGTCGTCTTTCTGTCGAATGACTTGAAGTTGTCGAGCTCTAACGAGATGACTTCAACAGAGACGATATTCTCTCCCGCTTTGGGGATCGTGACGTCAACTGTCGGGTTCTCAACCTGTTCTTCAACAATGTCATCCTGCGTTGGATTGTTATTCGGGGATTCTGATTATTGAAAATCCACGCGCCCACTCCTCTTCCGTCAAGCTTGAGCTAGATAGCATATATGGCGCAGCTGCAAAGGCCAGACCTAATATTTGGTGTCTCTGAAGTCTGCGAATCACCGAGTATGACTTTGGAGCTACCATTCTTGGTAGATCTCTCCAAGGAGACCTCTCGGCGAAGGAACTTATCGGGGTCTACTTTCGAAAATGAAATAGTAAGACCTGTTCCTATTAATCGGACTTTTCTATGGAGGATATGAACCCCTTAAATGCATTTGTTAGGATAAGCCGCCTAACTGGACATCTGGGCCCTTTATATCCATCTTAGAAGCCAACGACTAGCAAGATTTTCTGTCGATTTGGTGATGATCGCTGAAAAAGAGCGATGATTTTGAGGGCTCCCATTCCGGTGCAAACATTATTTGAGACACGCTTCGTCTCTTATATGGAAGACGCTGCGTCTTCAAAACAAAGCAACATCGACTCACAGAAGCTCGGCGGAGTACAAAAACATGGCTGGACATAGTAAATGGGCGAACATCAAACGAAGAAAAGGCGCTCAGGACCAAAAACGCGGCAAGCTCTTTTCAAAACTCTCGAAGGCCATCACCATCGCCGCTAAAAGCGGCGGTGACCCTGAAGCCAACCTGACCCTCAAATATGCCATTCAGAAGGCTAAAGAGGGAAACATGCCCAACGACACAATCGCAACAGCGGTTAAAAAGGGAACAGGTGAAATCGAGGGCCTTGTCTACGAGGAGCTCTTCTATGAAGGATTCGCTCAAGGCGGCGTCGCTTTCATTGTCGAGGCTGTCTCCGACAAGAGAACTCGCACCACTCCTGAGATCAAGAAGATCTTCGACAATCGCGGTGGCAACCTCGGCGCCTCCGGCTCTGTCTCCTTCATGTTCGATCACAAAGGCCTGATCGCGATCCCAGCTGAGGGCGTCGACTTCGACGAGCTCTTCATGGAAGTCGCAGAAATTGGCGCTGAAGACGTCGAAAAAGAAGAGGACATGATCACCATCACCACCGGGCCGAAAGAGCTCCACGCCGTGATGAAATACCTCGAAGCCAATAAATTTGAAGTCGAAAATAGCGACCTCGCCTGGATCCCTCAAAATACAATCAAGCCAGACGCGGCTGACAAAGGGAAAATCGACAAGCTCATCGAGAGCCTCGAAGAGCACGACGATGTCACCAATGTCTTCACCAACCTCGAAGAAGAAGAAGACGACGACTCAGAGTGAATTGAATCAGCCCCTCAAAGGTCTTTCAACTGCAAAGCAAGGTTTCAGGGTTTAACCCTGACGGCCTTGCTTTTTCTCATTTGATTGGGGATTTAAATAGCCCCCTCACCCCAGTCCTATCCCCGGACGGGCGAGGGAGCAATGAGAGTTTGGATGTGGCAAGCCAAGTCTTTGAGAGCTTGGGAGAGGTTTTCTATCAAGGACGATTGAGTGAGCTGGCCGCTGGCGGTTCGGGCTCCGACGTGAATGATTGAGGACGCAGAGAGAGAGCCTCTCCCAACCTCTCAACTTATCTATAAATCGTCATTCCATAGGGCCGAGATATCTGATTCCCCTGCCATAAGAAGACGCCAGCATCTCTTTTAGGGGGAGCGGCGGTCGGGTCGATGACGATAGCGACGTGCCAATCGAGGGTAAAGAATTGTTTGTGGATGAAGAGGTCGTAGCCTGAGAGGAAGACGCCATAGCTTGGGTGGGTGTGATACCAACCGAGGACGCTCTCTCCGGGGTAATCTCTATCTTTGATCTCATAGCATTGACGTTGAGCTTCATTGGTGAAGGTCAAGTGCGCGGCCGCGCTCTCGGCTTGGAGCGACGGAAGATTCCCTTGACTCGGGGAAGAGTCACTGTTGGGAAGAAGTCCTTGAGGT
>JARGOJ010000325.1 GCA_029210225.1 Planctomycetota bacterium | reverse complement strand
TCCGTCAAGGGTTCAGTTCAGTTCTCTTTTAATCGACCCAATCACGGGATGACCTGTGTTCAATTGACGCCTAGCAAGGATAAGTAATGATACGTTTTCGACTGATTTTGACGGTCGTTCTGTCGCTCTCTTGCTCTTTTGTTTGCGCCCAGGAGGGCCAGCCAAAGGGAAAGAGTGATGATGATTATGTCTTTGCTCGCTACAACCTGAGAGCGCTCCACCTTGAGCCAAGAGTTGACCATGCAAAGAGCCTGGGCCCTGAGCGGACCGGGTCAGGGTTCACTTTCTACGACGAAGATCGCGACTTTGAAGACTTGATTCAATTCATAGAGAAGAATGTCGCGGTCGGAACATGGGAAGACACCGAGGCAAGGATTGAGCAAGCCGAGGGATCATTTCGGATTTATCAAACCCGGGCTGCCCATAGAGAGCTCCGCAAGCTCTGGACCTACCTGGAGCAGCTCGCGTCTCCTCGACTCAATGTCTACTTCGACTTAATGGAAGTCCCTGAGAGCTTCAAGTTATCTGCCGGGGACAGCGTTTCTAAAGAAACACGATTGGCCATGAAGAAACTCATGAAGGAAGGGAAAGCCAAGCGCATCTGGACACAGCGGGCGAATGGGCGCGATGGAGCACAGCTCGTCGCTAAGCGGGCCTCACAGCAAGTTTTCCTAAGCAGTTACGACTATCAAGAGCTCGCCTTAACCCAATCCTTGGCGCCGGTCATGGAAGTGCTCACAGGGGGCCTCGAAATTGAAGTGGCATTAACCATGGCTCACTCCAAAATGCGCTTTGATGTCTGGGTTGAAGAATTGAACGGGCTCTCCATCGAGAATCGTACGGTTGGATCGAAGTTAATCCAATGTCCTAGATATCGAATGCAGAAAATAGGATCTCGCTTTTATGGGGCTCCCGGTGAATGTGTGGTCCTAAGCTCAGCTTCTTGGAAGGACAAAAAACAACGAGTGTTGTTGGCGCGTATCGGCGAGATAATCTCCCTCAAGGCGCCCGCCAAAATTCAAGAAATCCGACGCTATCCTTTTCGTTCCATTTGCGCTCGGAGCTTCAAGCGCAATCCGGACTCTGGTGAAGTGAAGGCTGAGAATGGCGGAGGCGGAGGAGGCGCCGGGGGCATCTTGGATTTTGGAGACGAAGACGATGACGACGATTCCCGGCTCGCAGAGGAGCTCTTCGATAGTTTGAACAATCAATTTGAGAAGGAAGCAGCTCAGTTATGGAGACTCGGGAAGACTCTCTATGTCTTAGGACCGAAAGACTTTCAGGAGCGGGTTGCGACCTTTCTCAAAAAGCGCCTCCCCCCGGTTTCACAAAAGATTAGCTATGAACTACAGATTCTCTCTGTCCCTGATCACACCGCTCCCGATTCAGAAAACCTGACCGAGCAAGAGCTTTTGAAGCTGACCAAGGCAGCCACCAAGCGTAAGCGAGTGTCCCTGACGGGTTTAGCTGGTCACAAGGCGGTTCTTTGGGACATGACAAGTATTCATTATTTGTCCAATGTGGTCTCCTATCAACGTATTGACAAGACGCTCGGCCCTGTTCTCGTTCCCGAAACGAACATCATCAATTTAGGGCTTTGCCTGGAATTGACCGGAGAACTGTCAGCCTCCAGTGACGGCTGCAGCGTCAAAACGAAGATCATTCATGTTTTGGGATCAATTAAAGAGGTGTCCCTTGGAACCGTGAAAGTTCAATTACCGAGCGCAATCAGAATTCAGCGATTGAATGAGACTTGTTTCTTCGGACCGAAGAGCGGCGCGAAGGTCATTAAGCAATCGGGGAAGAACGGCGTGACCGAATTGATTATTTTGAAGGCGAAGCTCGCGACGAATTAACAGCGCAAGAAAAGATAGACTTTGGGGATCGTTTGACTTGTGGCTGGAAATGAGGGAAGGAAGGCTTAAGCTGTTCTTTGACTTCGAGAGGGACTACAATCGTCCTTCGATCACAGCAGAGAATGGAAAATAATGAAACTGAGTCAAGCGCTGATCCCTCTCATTGGTCTCTTCGCCCTGGGTTGCTCGGGTTTGACGGCGACCTTGGAGCCGACCCCCGAAGACGTCGTGATCATCACCGAAAAAGGCATTAAAACTCAGGATCTACCGATAAAGGTCCTTCGAGTTGAAGAATACCAAGACGGCAAGCAGTCGAGAATCTCCATCATGGCGTCTGTGTCGCTAGCAGAGATCCCTGATGGCGCCGATGTGAAGGCTGCTATCGCCCGCTTTCGTCTAAAGACAGCGGTTGTGGAGAAGTCGGTGGGAGGTTTGGCGCTGACATGGTCACCAAAAATTCACATCATTCAAAAGGCCCTGGTCATCGAGAGCATGGAGCCTGGCAGCGACGAGGTGGAGATCACCAGCGCGCAAATGACTCGGGCCCCGAAGGCCATGTCGCTACAGACTCGCGAGGACGGCAAGGCGCTCCGTGTCGGGTCGGGGATTGACAATCTAGGTCCGGGAGACACAGGGCTTAGCTATGGGACTTTGCTAGCCGCTTGGAATCCTGCGGCCAACGCACGGGTAAAGGAGAGCGTGCTTTGGCTTGAGCTTGACATCGCACGGAATGTTCAACGGCTCTTAGAAGAGGATACGTTGATTTTTTGGTTCGATGGACCGGTGACCGGGAGCGGTGATCCTGAGATCAAGGAGAGCTATCACATGAGTGAAGCGAGCCCACAATACCTGCGCCCCTATATTCATATTGAGTACGTCTATTAACTCGCAATTGAGTCAAAGTGTTTTCTGTGGCGTCTATAAAACCCTTTCAAATAAGGAGGAATCCTAGGTTTTTTCGGAGTAGGAAGAGAATGGCGGCTAGAATTTTGGTCGAAGCTGTGGTCCGACCAATTTTGAAGAATCGCCTTGGAAAGCCTGTAAAACCTCAGATGTGCTTTTGGCGTGGGAACTTTTAACCGGTTCTCCCTTCCATTTCGGGGTTTCCTCAGCTAAGTTTTGCGCCTTGGTCAACAGTCTAGAGGCTGTTGATGGGTTGACCGTCTAGGGTGTGGAATGTCTGAAAAGAAAACGGCTGCGTTCTTCCGAGTGGAAGGAACGTTGATTAAGCGCGGAGCGTTGTCTGTCTCCGCCTATTTTGCGACAAATGCTCAAAAGTTCAGTGACCGACTCTTTCGCCTTGGGGCGATGGCTGTCGCTGCGCCTGTTTATAGCATTCTGGGACAAAGTGACCGAGGTTTAGCCAATCGCATGGCTTACTTCTCTTGTCGCCATCTCAGCGAGGATCGCATTTTTGTCCTCGCAGAAGAATACTACGACACAATGCTGAAGGATAGCGTCCTCGACCGAGGCCTGGAGCTTATGAAAAGAGCTCGTAAAGAAGGCCATCGCATTGTTTTGATTTCAGAGACGATCTCGGAGGTCTTAGAGCATCTTAAAGATGATCTAGGTTCCTACGACGAGTTGGTTTGCAATCGCTTGGAATATAGAAATGGGAAGGCGACTGGTAAGCTTGTGGACCCCGTTATGGGTGGGCACGAGTGCGGTCGCTGGATCAAAGAGTATGCCAGCAAAGAGGGCATCGATCTAGCAAACTCTGTGGCTTATGCGGCTCACGGAGGAGACTTGTTGTTGCTAGCGTCGGTCGGACACCCTTGCGCGACGAATCCAGACTTTGCTTTACGCCGAGCAGCCCGTGAGGTTGACTGGCCTGTTGTTGAATATTGCGCTTGAAATGGGAGTCGTTGTATGGAGCCCTTGTCTATCCGGGATGCCTTCGCCGGGCGGCATGTCTTCCTAACCGGCGCGTCCGGTTTTCTTGGCAAAGTTTGGTTAGTTCAGTTGCTTGATCTCCTACCAGAGATCGAGCGAATCTACGTCCTCGTTCGACCAAAGTCTGGGGCCACAGGCGCAGCGCGCTTGGCCGACCTCATCAATCACAGCCCGATTTTTGAGCCACTCCATAATAAGCATGGAGAAGGCCTCAGCGATTACATCAGCGGCAAGGTCGAAGTGGTCGAAGGCGTCTTGCAAGAGGCCAACTTTGGCATCCGCGAGGACACTCTCACTCGCTTGCGCGCCAACTTAGATTTAGTCGTCAACTGCGCGGGCTTGACCGAGTTTAACCCCGACCCACGGCTTTCACTGTCGACGAACGTTGAAGGCGCCGTCAACGGCGCGAACTTCGTCCGCTCTTGTGAGAAGGCGAAGCTGGTTCACATCTCGACCTGCTACGTCGTTGGTAAAACTCAGGGTCGCATCAAGGAATTTGTGCCGGTCACCGTCGCTGGTAGCAAAGATCACTACGACCCCGATCAAGAGTATGAGTACATTCAAAAGGCCATCGCCGACATATGCGAGAGTAAAGAGTTCTCCGAAGAGCTTTCGGGCAAGCGCGCTCGCATCCGCGCCATGAGGTTGCGCCGAGAGCTTATCAACCTTGGTACAGAGCGGGCTGAACATTGGGGTTGGCCAAACATCTACACTTATTGTAAAGCCATGGCTGAGCGACTCCTAACGAAGCATCACAGCGATATCACCTTTACAATCTTCCGCCCCGCCATTGTCGAGAGCGCCATCTCCTACCCCTTCCCGGGTTGGAACGAAGGCATCGACGGCTCCGGTCCTCTGGCCTGCTTACTCGGTACCTGGTTCCGAGACTTCCCCTCACGTCCAGGAAACCCCTTCGATATCATCCCCGTCGACCTCGTCGTCGCAGGAATGACCATTGCCTCGGCGGCCATCTTAAAAGACTGCCATCGCCCGGTTTATCAATGTGGAACCTCCGATCTCAATCGACTGACTATTGATCGAGGCTGCGAATTAACTGCTCTGGAGCATCGTCGCTACTATCGCAAAAACGGTGATTCTTGGGTCGAACGATTCATCTTAGCCCGCTGGGAAGCTTACTCTACAGAGGAAGAGACCCTCTTCGGCCTCGATAATCTACGCTCTCTCACAAAGTCCATCACCTCCATGCTACGCAGTCCTCCTTCCTGGCTCTCAAAGTCTCTCCAGGATAAATCGAAGGACTGGGCGCACAAGTTTGAAAAGGGCAATCGCAAGCTCAAGCCCATCGAAAAGATGATGGAAGCCTATCGTCCCTTCACTCTGGAAAATCGCTGGATTTTCGAGACGCGCTCCCTGGCAGAAACTCCCATTGCCGAAGAGGAATTCCGTTGGGACCCGAACAGCTTTTGTTGGCGTGAGTGGTGGCTAAACACCCACATGCCCGCTCTTCGGAAGTGGTGTTTTCCTCGCATTGAGGGGAAGCAGACCGAGCGTTATAGTCCCGTTCACAAATTTCACTGGACCCAAGCAGAGTCAGCCGATTCCGACTTGGTGACGCGAAAGAAGGTCGGTTAAAATGGCAGTCTTTCTAACCGGATCCACGGGTTACATCGGTTCATACATTGCCACCGGTCTGCTCAGAGAACACAAAGATCGTCTGGCTTTGTTTGTTCGCGCCAAGACCAAGCAGGACGCAGAGAAGCGGCTGTGGAAGTCACTTCAATTGCACATGGACTTCGAGGAGTTCAGACAGGCGATTGGAGATAGAATTGATATCTATCTCGGCGATTTGACCCATAAAGATTTAGGCATTGAGAGCGCCGATCGGACGAAGTTGATTCACTCAATGGACTCTGTTATTCACTGCGCGGCGTCGCTAAATCGCAAGTCCGCCAAGGCCTGCTTCAATGTCAATCTGCGCGGAACAATGCAAATGTGCAAATTGGCTCGCGCTGCTCAAGACCACCATGGCATGCGTCGCTTCAGTGATATTTCAACCGTCGCTGTCTGTGGCCATCGAAAAGACGAATTGGTCAAAGAAGAGAACGCTGTCGATTGGGATAAGAGCGACTACGACCCCTACGCTCGCACAAAGAAATACTGCGAGTACATGGTTCACGAGTTACTCCCTGACGTCGACATCAAAGTCTTTCGCCCCAGCATTGTGCTCGGTGACAGTCGGCACCCGAAGACCACTCAATTCGATATGGTCAGAGCCTTTGTGCTGCTCGCTCGCTTGCCATTGTTGCCTTTTCGCAGTGTATGGCGCTCGGATATTGTCCCAGCTGACTATGTCAGTAAAGCTGTTGTCACGATTCATCAAAAAGATAAGCCGCTCTACGACACTTACAACCTCAGCTCAGGCTCAGCCTCGCTCAGCTATCGCCTTATCATTGATAAGCTGGTAGAGAGCGGACTGCGGCGCCCTTACTTCGCGCCGTGGTTGGAGAGTCCATTCAATTGGATTGTCAATATGCTTTGCAATACCCCACGAAGCTGGGGTGTCTCATTGCCTGCCGCCCTGATGAAGGTCTTTTTGCCATACCTCGTCTTCAACACCGTCTTTGACAACAGCCGCGTTGTCGAAGAGCTTGGTGAAGAGCCGGCGAGCTTTGATAAGTATGCATTCGGATTGCTTCGCTTTGCCATCGACGAAAAGTTTAAATATCCCTATAAAGACTGGCCTGAAGAGGCTCCGGCGATTCAGCAGGTGGTGTCATGAAGCAATTCTTGAAATCGATCATTCGACAGGGCAAGAAGGCCCTCGATCCCGATCGGGCGCTTCAGGCGACCGTCTCGGGATTTATCGATGCCAACGCTTATCGCCACGCTGTTGGTGACGGCGGCGAATTCTGGGAGCCGGGAAAGGCTCTCAAGCTCATTCTCGCCGGCTACGTCGGTGTTCGGAATACTGGGGCCGATGTTCGCGTGGAGGAAATGATCCGGCAATTTCGCGCCTTGCTCGGCGACGACCAAGTCGAACTCTCAATCATGACCGTCGATAAGAAGCTGTCATCCGGCTATTTCCGAACAGTGCGTCAAGTCACATTACCCGCCGTCTTTCCCAAGTTCCTCTACGACGAGTGCCCAAAGCATCATGGCGTCATCGCCTGTGAAGGATCGATGTTCAAGTCGAAGTTTGCCAATGCGCTCTCGGCTATGATGGCTGGCGCGCTGGGTATGGCTTCGTCTGAAGGTAAACTGAGCGTCGGCTATGGAGCGGAAGCTGGGCACATGAACCCCTCGCTGCGGGAGTATGTTCGCAAGCACTGCGCCGACTCCTTAATTATCTGCCGGAATGAACCATCGAAGGACGTTCTCGGTAAGTTAGATGTCCGCACTAGCAGCGGAACAGATACGGCCTGGACCTTCGAGCCCGCGCCTCTCTCTGTTGGACAACAACTGCTGAAAGATAAAGGCTGGGACGGCGAGAAGCCTGTTGTGGCGGTTTGCCCGATCAATCCTTTTTGGTGGCCTGTCAAGCCCGATGTCGCGAAGGCGTTCGCGCACAAGTTTATGGGGCAATTCGAATACGAACATTACAAGTCCATTTACTTTCACCACAATAACAATGAGGTGAAGGAGAAATACAATAAGTATTTAGATGGATTGGCCTTTGCGTTAGAGCGCTTCGTCAAAGAGAAGGACTACTTTCCAATCTTGGTTGGAATGGAGCAAATTGACCGACGCAGCGCTGAAGCGCTTTCAACGCGTTTGTCTTTCGAGGCGCCGCTGTTCATTAGTAATGAATATGACATGTATCAATTGGTCAGCGTGATCCGTAATTGCTCTCTCATGGCCAGCTCTCGATATCACGCCATTGTGACTTCAATGCCAGGGCTGGTGCCCTCGATTGGGGTCACTATGGACGAGCGGATTCGCAACCTCATGAATGATCGAGGTCACCCCGATTTCTTCTTAGAGGTCGACGATGAGAACCTCGGAGAGCGATTGCTGGGACTCTTCCATAAGGTTCACGGCAACGCCGATCAAGTTCGAGAGGACATCGCACGGACTATTCCTGCGCAGTTAAAGCTTATGGGTCAAATGGGCATCGACTTCTTGGACGAGCTTTGTCGGGTCTATCCAGAGTTCCCCCGAATTGATCGGCCGCGAACTTGGGACCAACATCTTCCACCATTAAACGCCTCTTTAGAAAAGTTAGTTGAGAAATTCGGATGAGCGTCTTTGCAACGATCTTTGAGAAACTAAGCGACGTCAAGGACAAGGAATTACTCAAAGAGATCCACGGTGATTCTTTCAAGCCCATGACCGGGGCCGAGCTGTCCGATTCGATTTCCCGGGCTCGCACGACCCTCAAGGACATGGGAGTCAAGCCTGGAGATCGAGTGGGCTTGCTCGCTCCCAATAGCAATCAATGGGTCGCCGCCGACTTAAGCATCATCGCAGAATCCGCAGTCGTTGTTCCTCTATATGCTCGCCAGGAGCCTAAAGAACTCGCGGAAATGCTCGAAGACTGTGGTGCCGGTTTTGTCATCTGCGCCACGGACACTCTTGAGGATAAATTCAATAAGGCTTGGTCTGAAGTCTCGGAGAAAGACGCTCCGAAATCAATTGTGTTCGAGGCCTTGTTTGCCAGCGAGCCGAGCCAGGAGGCTCCAACGCTTCCTAAAGAAGACGACCTCGTCACCATCATTTACACCTCAGGAACAAGTGGCAAAGCCAAGGGCGTCATGCTCAATCGGGCGAACATTGATTTTATGATCCCTCAGACCGTGTCGGCGATCCAAGAGCTCTACTGCGTTATTTATTCTTCGGCCATTTCCGAACAAGAACGAGTTTTCCACTATCTGCCGTTTTGCTTT
>JARGOJ010000324.1 GCA_029210225.1 Planctomycetota bacterium | reverse complement strand
CGATAATCGAAGTGGCCTTGCTTGGTCAGGATCTGAGCGACCTCAATAAAGCGCTCGCTGAGGTCGACTCCGAGAGTGTCTGGGCAGATCTTGGACAGCTCAAAGGTTGAGGCGCCGACCGCGCAGCCAATGTCGATGGCTTTCTTCGGCTCAAGCTTATGCTCTTTCGCGACCTCGATCATCCGACGGGCGACCTCGATTGGGAAAGGGACCTCGGGGCTGATGCCGAGTTTCTTCCAGGGGAAGCTGTCTTCGCCGGAGCCGAAGTGCAAGGTCATGTATTGGCCGAGCACCGCATCGGTTTCGTACTTATCTTCGTCGCCATGATTAATGAGGATAGAATCGCTTGGCGCGCCCGCTTCGAGAGGGCGTGCGATGCGAAAGCCGGCGTGTTGAAAGAAGTGTGGGCGGAACTGATAGCGCCCCCAAATAGATGCCTGGTTTCCAGTGCTGGCAAAGGATCCACCGTGGATGAGTTGGTGTTCGCCGCGGAAGCAGGGGGTGGTGAAGTCGTCGTAGAACTTGTGAACTTCGAAGCCTTCAAAGGGGTGCTGGTGATCTTCACACCACTCCCAGAGGTTGCCCAGGACGTCGTAAAAACCCTGATCAGTGGCCTGAAAGGCTTGGGAAGGCCCTTCTGAGCTGTAGGCGAGCTGAGTGTTTGCTTTGCCTTCAGCTTTAAGAGCGTGGCCGCTCTCGCGGTGAACGGTGTCTCGCTCACGCTGATCTTGCTTCGTCCGGCTCGCTTCATCTCTCAGATACCAGTGCTCGGCTTCAGTGAGGAGTCGGTAGGGGCGCTTGGAGTCGCCGTCGGCTTTTGTTTTCCAGTTCGCGTAGGCCAGGGCTTCATGGGCGTTGACCACGACGGGCCAATCAAGAGCCAGGGGGCGCTCTTCGAAGCAGGTTCGGAGGACATAGGAGTTCAAGCCTTCGGGGCCATCAGGAACCCAAAAGCTTGGCCACTTCGTGTTTCCAAAGCAGCGCCAGCTCCAACCTTCTTCGCTCCAGAAGCTTTGCTCTCGGTAGCCACCGGCTTTGACGAATTCGAGGAAATCACCGTTGCTTATCTGGCTTGTGCTGGCTTCAAAAGGACGAACGGTGGCTTTTCTGACACCATATTCGTTGTCCCAGCCGTAGCTTGGGCAGTCTCTCGCTTTGCCTAGATCAATTTTGCCGCCATCGCATGACTTCAAGGTCAGGGTTGAGTTCTCACTCTTCGGATTTGCTCCGGGGTGGGACTCAGGCCATTCCTCGGGCTTGCGTAGGAGGCTGAGAGGTAACTCGCGGACGAGAACCGTGCTGGTTTCGATGTGAATGCGCTCGTGCTCCATGCCCATGGGGAGCACCCAGTTTTGCTCGGACCAATGAAAGTCGAGGCTGTCTTTGTCACCATAGACGGTATCGATGGCATTGACGACGCATTGATAGACCTTGGCGCGATAGGCTCGAACGTCGGCGACAGAGGGCCAGGCGGTGTCTGCGAGGCTCATATCATCCCAGCTCATCTCATCGACGCCGACCTCAAAGAGCTGTTCAAAGTCTTTGTCGATCGGTCCGTCTTGAAGGCCGGCGACTCTTAACTTGTTGACATAGAAGACCGCTGGATGGGCGAAGTAAAAAATGAGCGGGTGGCGCAAGCCATGGCGGGGAGGTTGATAGAAAGCCTCAGGACCCTGGAGCGCGGCGAAGATGGTCTCGGTGAGGGCCCAGCTGTTGTCGAAATACTCTCGCAGCGCTTGTTTACCTAAACCCGTCAGGATAGGCATAGGCAGCGACCGAATGACGCCCTGAGAATCCAGCCCTGGGCATTTCTTGTCGCGAGGAGAGAGCCCGGTCCACCATGAATCGGCCCGACGCCCATAAAGCGTGGGATCGGGATGCAGCTCAATGTTCTTTTTCCAGGTGTGTGTGTCTGTAGTTTCCATGGATCCGGTCTTCTTAAGTTCCTTGTGAAAGTCAAAAATACTACAACAAAAGCGAGGATTATCACTTGGGACAGACTTTTTCGGCTCTCTGCGCTCTAAAGTCTCCTCGGAGCTAAAGCTTATAAATTGGGAGCCGTCCTCGCTTGATGCGGAGAACAAAAAATAGGTTGGTCACCTAAGCCAAGCAACTGCTAAATCAGCTTCTCTCTTCTTTTATTGAACGCCGAGCAGCTTTGGAAGCTCAATCATCGAATCGAAGATCACTGCAGCGCCGGCTTCTTTGAGACGTTTCTTCGAGGTCATCGCGGCGAAGGCGAAGACCGACATTCCTGCTGCGAGGCCTGCACGAACACCGCTTGGAGAGTCTTCGATCACCGCGCAGCGCTCGGGAGCAACACCCATCTTTTGCGCTGCGTAAAGAAAAACATCGGGGGCTGGCTTGCTCTCTTTGACCTCCGAAACACTAAAACGACGATTCTCAAATTTTGAGATCAGGCCCGTGATTCCTAAGGTCGTCTTCATTTTTTCGTGGCTGCCGCTCGACGCCACGCAGTAGGGACAATCGAGGGAGTCGATGACCGCTTCGATACCTGGGACGGCCTTCAGGGATAGCTCAAAGGCGGCTTTGACTCGGGCTCGATAGTGAAGAACGAAGTCATCGCCGAGGGTCTTGCCCCAAAGCTCTTGGATGAGTTGGAGGCACTGAGGCATGGAGTGACCGACAAAGCGTTCAAACATGAGGTCGAGGGTGGCGGGGCAGCCTTCTTCCCTGAGCATGGTCGCAAAGACCTCATTGGAGACACGCTCGCTGTCGACCAAGACTCCATCGCAATCGAAGATGACCAAATCAAAACGCCCCATGAACGCTCCCTAGCCGGTGAAGAAAAAGGCAGGGCATAGTATAGATTTGATTGCCCCAATTTTTCCGATAGCCTTTAGAAAGATTCACCGCTGGGGATTTGTGCTTTGGAGATCGAAGATATATTGTGATTCCCAGACCTAGTTCTTCAAGGAGTCTCCTGTGACTGAGAATAAGCCCCACGTCTACGAAGCTCGTAAAATCGAAGACATGACTGAGAAGAGCTTCCGCATAGGTGAGGGGCGAATCAGCGGTTACATTTCGATGTTCCTGGGGATCATGAGTTTTCTCGCGGTGCTTTGCTTCCATTTTCCGGAGTATCTCACGACCAAGGATCTCCGTGCGGCCTATGATGTGGAGCTGCTCCAGACCATACTTTCAGTCGCAATGTTTACCGCGCTATTCTTTGCCTTGTTGACCTTCGCTTTGGGGAAGCGCAAGCGTATGGGAGCTGTGGGCATCTTGTTCACCATGGGCGCTTTTGCTCTCGGTGGGACTCATGTTCCAACGGGCCCTGTCGATCCTGTCCCTGTTTCCCTCGGGCTCGATTGGATGCTCCTCGACTTCTTCGGCTCGGCGATTCTATTCATTTTCATTGAGAAGATCTTTCCCAAATACAAAGAGCAAGCGGTGCTGCGGCCAGAGTGGCGTCTCGATTTACTTTACTTCTCAGTCAATCATTTATTGCTCGGCGTTTTATTGCTTATTGGGAATAATTTCGCGCCGTCATTTTTTGGCTGGGCTGTGAACAGTGATGTCCAGAGTGGTATGCACAGCCTTCCACTTTGGGGTCAATTCATTATTTTAGTCATTTGCGCGGATTTCGTTCTCTATTGGTCTCACCGCGCCTTCCATGAAATTCCTGGGCTCTGGCCATTTCATGCGGTCCATCACTGTGTCGAGCATATGGATTGGTTAGCGGGGAGTCGGAATCATATTCTGCAAACGATCGTCGACCGCTCCCTCGCTATGATTCCCCTTTACCTTCTTGGTCCTGAAAAGGGCGCTCTCGATATCTATGTGACCTTCGCGGCGCTCCAAGCGGTCTTTGTTCACGCCAATGTTGGTTTGCCCATGGGACCTTTAAAGTGGATCATCGCGACTCCTCAATTTCATCATTGGCATCACAGTTCTGATCAACCGGCGATTGACACGAACTACGCGGTCCATTTACCGGCCTTCGATATGATCTTCGGGACCTTTCATATGCCTGACGAACATTGGCCTAAGGATTATGGTACGACCAAGCGACTGCCTCGGACTTTTTTGGGTCAGCTTGCTCATCCATTTAAATCGGCCGAGCCAGAGGAGAGTGCTTCGGTCGCTCAGCCTTGATTGGTGGGCTTTTCCCAGGGGCCTTTCCAATGGAGTATTCCAAAGATCAAAGTCAGCGCGACGCTTTGCCAATAGGGTCCTGGGTATTTCTTGATTTGTTTCTGGAACAGCGCCAATTCGCCGACGTGAAGCAGTGTCAATACTAATCCTGCTATAAGAATTGGTTGGGTCCAAGCCTCGGCGAACAATTGAAAGGCTGCACCAAGGACCACGATCCAAAAGAGGGTCACTCCGAGCTTTCCGACACCATTCATTCGTCTCGTCCTTCGAGTTTTAGCGAGTCCCCTAGATCTTTATCGATAGAAAAGAGTAGCTCGCCTTATTAAGGCTCTTATATAACAGAATGTGTTGAGTTCGTTTTTGTTCGATCGTACCAGACAGAAAAGAAGCTATTCGCCTATGTCTTCATCCCTCGGCGCCTGATGTTCGTCGGGCTATCGCTGTTCTTAAAAAAGGTCCGTAGTTAAAGAGGATATTTTGGATACGAATTCGGAGAGAAAGAGCGCTTGGATTCAGCATGCGCAATCTGTTGAAAAACAGTTTCAGTCGCTCTTCCAATATAAGTCACTGTTCTCGCTTCACGCTCGCTTGGCTTTTGAGACTAAGGAGAAGATTGGTGAAGGAGGGATGGGGACGGTCTATCGTGTTCTCGATAAGCGTCTTGGTCGTGAGGCGGCGCTCAAGTTATTGATTGCTTCGGAGACTGAAGAGAAGGGCGAGCTGGCGCGAGAGCGTTTTTTACGGGAGGCGGAGATCACGGCGCGCCTGGATCACCCGGCCATTCCTCCGGTTTATGAGGCGGGGATGGCGAGCGATGGTCAGCTTTATATGCTGATGCGATTGATTCGCGGGGGGACCTTGAGCGAGAAGATTGGTGCGGTCCATGAAGACGGGGAGGGATCGACTCGGGATTTGTTAGAGATCTTAGTAAAGGTCGGGGAGGCTATGGCTTACGCCCATGGGCAAGGCGTGATCCACCGAGACCTCAAGCCGAGCAACATTATGGTGGGTGGCTTTGGCGAAGTCATGGTTATGGATTGGGGTATTGCGAAAGATCTCAAGAGTCAATCTCAGGAAGAGGTCATTTTAAAGTCCGTGCTCTCTAACGATGAAAAATCCCGTGCCGGATTGACGGGGGAGGGAGGCGTTTTAGGAAGCTTAGGGTACATGTCTCCAGAGCAACTGGACGGGAAGGTGATTGACGGAACGAGTGATGTCTTTTCCCTTGGATTGATTCTCGTCGAGGCGCTGACGGGTAAGCGGGCGATTGACGGGCAGACAGTTGTTGAGATTGTTGCGGAGACTTTATCTGGAAATATTACGGGGCTGAAGGATCGCCCATCAAAGGTGCGGGAGCTGAATTGGATTTGTCGGAAGGCTCTGGCTTTAGATCCTCAGGAACGTTCGACGAGTGAGCAATTCGTTGAGCAATTGAAGTCGTATTTAGCGGGTGAGAAGACTGTCGGATACCCTTATTCGGCGCTTGAGAGAGTGTCTCGCTTTACGCGGCGAAACGCAGGGAAGTTGACTTCATTGTCATTGATGCTCTTTCTGATGATGTCCTTTGGGAATCTTTGGTTGAGCTTAGAGAACGAGCGGGAGAAGTCACAAAGGGCTGAACTCCAGAGCTTGCTGGATGTGCAGTCTGAGGCGAAGCGTCGTCGGAGCGCCGAGAAAAAGACGAAAGAGACCGTTGAAAAACTGGGAGTGGCGGAAGACGAGGCAAAGCAGGCGAAGGAGGTTCTCGCGCTCTTTAATAGAGCGCGTGGCCTTATTAATCGGGGATCGCCGTTTGAGACGATCGACGAATTACTGAAGGAGGCGTTGAAGCTTGGGCAAAGATCGAAAGAGCAATTGTTGACGGCGGCGCAGCTCTATCATGACGCGGGGGGAGCGGACCCGGCGACAGAGCTCTTGAATGAGGCGATTGAACGTTTTCCTCCGGCGTACCGAGCCTTGTTTCAATTGAGCAATATTGGAATGCTGCGTGGCGACGGGACTGAATTTGTCTTGAATGCGTTTCAAAAGATATTGGCGGAGAGTCGGAAGCGGAAAGAAGTGAATGAATATACCCTTTTTGCGGAGGGCAGCATCGCGCAGGGAAAGGAGCAGCTAGATGAGGCGCTGAGAATTTACAATAAGATTCCAAATTACTCGACGACCTTTGGACCTGTTTATTGCAACCGAGGGCTTATTCTTCAGTCGCGAGGTTTATTGGATGAAGCGCTCGCGGATTACAATAAGGCGATTGAGTTGAATCCGAATGACGGTCGTGCATTAAATAATCGCGCTATCCTTTATAAGGGACGAGGCCAGTTGGAAAAGGCTCTGGCCGATTACAACTCGGCGGTTAAGAGAAACCCGAGCTACGCCGAGGGACATAGCAACCGGGGGCGACTCTTGGCAAAAATGGGGGAGCCGGAGAAGGCGATGTCCGATTACAACAAGGCGATTCGAATTAAGCCCAACTATGTGATCGCGCTGGTTAGCAGAGGATCTTTGAAGGTTAAGTTGGGCGACCGTCCCGGGGGCATGGCCGACTACATCACCGCGCTGAGAATAGCGCCAGGTCGGGCAGAGATCTATCTCAATCGAGGCTTGTTGTTTCAGCGAGAGAAGCGCTATCAGGAGGCTTTAAGAGATTTTAATAAGGCGATTGAACTGAAGCCCAGTTATTCGAGCGCATACAACAGCCGTGGTTACTTATGGCAGGTGATGAGGGACAATAGTAAGGCTCTTCTCGATTATGACCAATCGCTGAAATACGACTCTAATAATCAACGGGCTTACTATAACCGTGGACTCTTGTGGCAAAGTCAGGGACAAATCCAGAAGGGGATTGACGACTACAGCCGGGCGATTGAACTCAACCCTCGTTACATAGACGCTTATAATAATCGCGGGATCTTGTGGCATAGTAAGGGCGATTACAGAGCGGCCCTTCGCGACTTCGACAGCGCTATCTCTTTAAATCCTAAGCTTGCTCTCGCCTATGCGAATCGAGCACCCGCTCAATACAACGTTGGCCGCCTTGAAGATGCCATCGCCGACTACGAAGAGTTCCTCAAATTAGCCCCGAACCATCGGGGAGTCCGCGAGGTCATGCAGATGTTGTCGCGCCTCAGAAGAGAGCTAAAAGCAAGAAAGTGAAGCGCTTAGCTCGCCTCGCGATCACTCAACAAGAAACATCCTCTTGTTCAAGCAAGGCCACCTGAAGGTCGGAGCAGCGGCTTGTTTTTCTAGATTCTTTATATGACAGTAAATGCAACAGTTCTTTGTGTCGCATATTTTTATTGAGTTTTATTTGACAGTAATATTGTTTTGCGTCATGCTGAGTTCATGAGTCATAGGCTAGATAAATACCGGGATGAAGAGTTCGACCTCGCGGCGCTATGTGTGGCAGCGGGAGCGGTGCTATCAAGGATGGAGCTCTCGATTCCTGATGATCGGGCTCGGCTGTGCCCCGATAAGCGGACCTTGCGTTATTACACAAGCCTGGGATTGCTTGGCGCGCCGCTTTGCTTTGAAGGGCGTCGAGCCATATATGGCTTTCGACATCTCATCCAAGTGCTGTCGATCAAGGTCCTCCAAGTCAAAGGCTACTCCCTCGCAAAGATTCAGAAGACCCTGCCAAAGGCCACAGAAGACCAGCTTGAAAAGGCGGTGCTCGCGGATCTTGGGGGAGAGGCAACTCAGGCTTCCACGCCTCAATGTCGTGTCCTCAATACTGTCGAATTGAGGCCTGGCCTCATCCTTACTATTGATCCTCGTCAATATCCCAACGCCCAAGAGATTATTGACCGATTCAATCAAGCATTGCTTGATTGAGAAGATTGATGAACTATGCCCCGCATTCGGAACTGCAGCAGCTCTTTGAGCGCCTCCAAGACACTCCTTCACCACACGGCTTGGGTGGTCTCGTCGCGCTTATAGAGGGAGAGAAAGAAGCCTTGCCGCTTCAGCTTTTGAAAGTTCGGTCTCAAATCGCTGGGAATTGTGCGAAGACAGTTGTGGAGCAGCATTTTGGCAACTCAAGCGCATCAACAATTGAAGTGACACACATTTTTCCGCTCCCGATTGAAGGAGCGCTCATCTCCATGGAGCTTCAAGCTGGCGATGTCTGCATTCGTGGGCTTTGCAAGGAGAGGACGACGGCAGAGGTGGTTTACCACGACGCGAAGGCGAGAGGCAAGCAGGTCGCGTTGATCACTCAGGAGCGCGATGACGTTCACACACTAAAAGTGAGTGGGATTCCTCCAAAGACAGAAGTCATTGTCCGCTTCACGATCATTGAGTTTCTCGACTCCATTGATGGTCGCTTTGTTTGGCGCTTCCCCACCACAATCGCTCCTCGTTTTCGCCCAGGAGCAAGTATTGGTCACAGGGGGCCAGGAGTTGTCAGCGATTCGGACCGAGTTCCAGACGCCTCTTTTCTCCACGCTCCGGCTCGCTTAGAGGGGGGGACTGCGCTGGATTTGGAGGTCAAGGTCTTTGCTCCTGTGAGAGATATCGAATCGAATTTTCATACAGTCAAT
>JARGOJ010000323.1 GCA_029210225.1 Planctomycetota bacterium | reverse complement strand
CTTCGGGTTGGAGAGGTTCGCTGGGAGATTGTAGGCCGAACGGTTTCCGAGGGTCTTCCGTGTCATATCGTTGAGATTACCGGGAACCCTATCCTCAGCGTAGTCCATGATTTCTTCGCAGAACTCAATGGAAAAGACGAGAGCCTTCTTGTGGACTCGACAGCGGAAGATTGGAGGGCAATCAATCGTGTGATCACCCTTACGATGAAGGGGCATAAACTCTTCTCGGCTCGATGACATAGGCCAGGAAAGGTTATTATTCCATCCTCGGTCCCTCTCGTCACCCCCTCTTTTGAACTGTCCTCTTCTCGAACGCTCGATCGTGACTCAAAAATGAAGTCCAGTGAAGGAAGCTCTGTGAAAGGCATCATCAATCGCCGCTTCAAAATCATACGGAGCCTTGGGGCAGGGGGAATGGGTGAAGTCTTTTTCGTCGAAGACCAAGCTCAACAGCGAAGATTTGCTCTCAAAATTCTTACACCAGAAACAACTCCCGAGACCGAGAATGCCCTCGTCGAATTTCAACTCCTCTCGCGCCTGGACCATCCCAATCTGGTCAAGGTTTACGAATGCGGAGTCGTCCGATCGGGTCCTCGACGCTTACACAAGCGCCTTTTCTTCACCATGGACGCCCTCGAAGGACACCATCTTGGTGACTGGCCCCAACCAAAGGCCGCTACGGAGAGAGCTGAACAGCTGCAATCCCTGACCCGAGACGCGATTCAAGGCCTTTGCTCCATTCATCGGCTTGGAATCATCCATGGCGATCTCAAGTGCGAGAACATTTATCTGACCAAAGAAGGGCAGGTCAAGCTTCTCGACTTTGGCCTCGCCGCGAGCACCCTCAGCCAAAATCTAAAGGACATCCCCGCTGCTAAAGAAAGTCAGCGCCTCTCTGGGAGTGTTGGATACTGGGCCCCAGAGCTGATTCGAGGAGGCAGCCGCGACGTCCGCTCCGACCTCTATGCACTTGGTGTCACGCTTTATCGCTTAGCTTCCGGACGCTTTCCCGATATTCAGCACCCGATTCCATTGGCGGATCAATGTCCCTGGCTACCCGCGTCTTGGACGAACACTGTGGAAGCCTTACTCTCTCCTGAGCCCAATGATCGTCCAGGGGATGCCCTAGCCGCAGCGAAGCTATTTGGTTATGAGTCAGAGTCTTTCGAATCGAACACACACCATTTGCAAGGTCCCCTCATCGGGCGAAGGATAGAGCACCAGAGCGTCGTTGATCATGTGTCGCAGAACGCCGCTTCCACGACTTGGATCACGGGGCAGCCTGGACTGGGCAAAACTCGGCTCTGTGACGAAGTCGCAACGAGCCTGAGACTACGAGGTTACTCCGTTTGCACTCTGGAGCGCCCCGGTCAAGAAGCTTACGCGGCTGTTAAACCGCTGTTTCGAATGCTCGCTCTGGCCCAAGGAACAGACTTCAAGACTCCGGATTTCTTGAGAACTTTGCTAAACACCGAGGCGCTGTCGAATAAGGCTGCCGCGAGTCCACCGCGCTTTGGAGGGCCTAACCAAGCTCACTCCAAGCTCATCTTCTTCGATCAGTTAAGCTCTTTTGTCCTCGATTGTTGCAAGCAACGATCCCTCGTCATATTAGTAGATCATTGCGCTGAGATGGATTTCGCGAGCCGGGAATGGCTCGCTTATGTCCTTCGGGCAGGGCGAATGGCTAAGTCGGGGCTTCACGCCATTTTCGCGGGCTCTCACAAAGAGCCCGACCTTGCCATCGAAGCGCTGCACATCGAGCTAGAACCTTTGTCTCCCGAAGAAAGCGCCGACCTTGCGATGGCCCTGACCGGCGATCCCAATCGATCGAAAAAACTAGCTGAGCAATCGGCGGGCTTTCCTGACGCTTTGGTTTTGCTGGCTTCGAACACATCCTCCGACGTCGAATCGCGCCATCGTCTGCCTCTAGAAGACCTCAGTGAAATGGCGCGATCTTGCCTGTTAAGCGCGGTCCTGTTGGCTCGTCCGTTGATCCTCGCGGAGCTGAGCGCCTGCCATCCTGGGGGCGAGCAAGAGATCGTGGAGGCCGTAGGCCAGCTGCTCGAAAAGGGTTTGTTCCGACGCCACGGGGGCGCGGGCGGCGCGAGTTATACCCTCAGGCTGCCGGTTCTTGGAGACGCGGTCATCGAGCAGTTCGAAGACAGCTTTGTCCGGCAACAAAGGCGGCGGCTCTTCGAGAACCTCTCGAAGAACAACGCCGCTCCAAACGAACTGGCGCGCTTGGCCTTAGAGGTGCAGCCAGAGAACCTCGTCGAACTATGCCGTCAGGCTGCCGGGCGAAGCTTGGAAGTTCACGCCTTCGGAGAAGCCGAGCTGGTCCTTATGGCGTGTTTAGAACAGGTTGAGAACTCTTCAAGCCGCTGGGGCCTCAACAGTGACCTCCTCGATGTCTATCGGCACTCTGGCGAGCTCGACAAAGCGGAGAAGGTGGCGGAGTCTTTGCTCGCGACAGAAACAGCAGGCTTTGAACGGGGCGTTGTCCTAAAGAAACTCGCGGATGTTTTAAGGTCGAGGGGCGAGCAAACGAAGGCCGCGAACATTGTGGAAGAAGGGCTCAATGTGCTTGAATCCTGTCAAGATAGGGAGGATGGTCGGGCGCTCGCGGCCCAATTTCATTTACTGGGGTCAAAGCTGAAAGCCAGCGCGGGCGATTTTGAGAGAGCTGCGGAGTTTTGTCAGAGCGCTCGCAAGGCTTTGCGACGGCTAGAGCAAGAGGGACCACTGGGTCTGCGGATAGACGTCGAACAGAGCAACAACGAAGTTCTGACCCTCGACCGGAAGTTCTATCCCGAGGCTGGGGCCCGGCTAAAACACGCGCTCAAGACCTTTGAAGACCTGGGCGATCAGGACGGCATGGCCATGGCCTTGAAGGGGCTCGGGCTCCATGCTTTTTACTGCGAAGATGGTCTCGCCGCCGAGCGCTATTACCTGAAGGCCATGGATTATACGGGCCCGGCCGGACCGAATGCTCTAGGTTTGCTGAACAACCTGGCTATGATCGCTCAGCGTTGGGGTGACCCATCCATTGCTGAGTGGCGCCTGCAAGAGTGTTTGACAGCCGCCGAGCGTATGGGTATCCGCTCTGTTGTTTGCCGCGCCTACACCAACCTTGGTCGCCTAAGGCGGGAACAAGGAGACATTCGTGGAAGCATACAGGCGTTACAGAGAGCGGCGGAGCAAGCCTTCCAAGCCGAGGAGCCGATCATCGAGTCGGCTGCGTTGTCGGAGCTCGGGGCGCTCTATCTCAAAGAGAACTGTGTCAAAAAAGCGCTGCATGCCTTTCGCCAAGCTCGCCAACGTCGGCTAGAAATGGGAGATCCTGCACGGGTCGCCCACTCCGAAGTTGAGCTTGGTTTGCTCTGGGAAGAGTCCGGAGATATCGAGGCCGCGATTGAGCATTATCGCGTGGCCCTCGCTCTCCATGCAGCCCGCGATGAAGAGGAAGAAGCCGCGCTCATCGCCGAGCGTCTCCTCGCCTGCGGTCGTCGCCCCGGTGGGACGGCCGCGCTCATGACGAGCGCTCGAACAGATAAGAACTTAGCGGTCCCAAATGAAATCGCCAGCGCGTGTGAATCGGGGCTTTGGTGCGCGGATGTCGCGGTCTCGCTGGCTGCGGTGCTCGCGCTCCGAGAAGCCGGAGACATCCCTCTTTCTAAGACCCTGTTTTCCGCCGCGCTCCGGCGCAGACCAGCCGATTTCCAATCGCGTCAGTTAGTGGCCTCCTTGGAGTCTCTCGGATCCATCTTGAGCGATGACTCCAAAACGCCGAGGTTACTCGTAGCAGCTTTGGCTCCCTTCAGCTCGCTTCCCGGCTTCCTCAGTGATCGGGTGACGGTGGTAAAGGCGGCAATCCTCATTGCCGACCGGGATTTATCGGGGGCATCTCAAGAGCTTGCAAAGATCTCTGGAAAGAGCTCTCCGGAGATTGAATTAGAAACGAAGTTTTGGCTCACGCGGATTCGCGCCCTGGCGCCGCAATTGGAGGGGCTTGAGCGGGGCGGAGACGCGACCTGTCGGACCGCCTATTGGGACTGTGTGAATCGATCCAGAGATCTTCGCAATGTCGTGGTCCAGGCGATGGCGGCGTCGGATTTGTCCGGCTTGGAAGCCGCGAGAGGACAAGGACGAGCGGCTCATTCAGCGCTGACAATGGCTCGGGAGTCTGCGGCGCGGGCGACCCTTAGACTCCCGCAGGTTCTCAAAGAGCAGTGGCAATCGCGTTTGGTTCAACCGAGCACTGACGTTGTCGCCATGAGTTCGGGTCAGGACCGTCTCATTCCCATGATTGAGCGTGTGCTTGCCTCGGATCTTAGCTTAGAGCCTCTCTTGGATTTGGTGATTGGGCTCTTAGTTGAGGGAACAGGCGCTGAGCGTGGCTTTTTGATCTTAAAAGAAAAAACGGGGGCCATGGCCTTTCGTTCGTCGCGAAACATCACCGCCGACGAAGTATTGTCAGCTCGGGGATTCCGAGGTTCTTATTCTCTAGTCGAGAGCGTTGCTAATGGCGGCCAGACTATTCTCATTGCCGACGCACGGGTCGATCAACGACTAGCGAACAACGACAGCATGCAAGATCATTCGACGCGGTCTGTATTGGCGGCGCCGATTACTTTGGCCGAGGAAGTGCTGGCGGTTGTTTATCTGGAGCATAGTAAGGTCGCGAATTGCTTCGACGATGATGCCCTGGATCTCACCGGAGCATTTACCGCCAAGGTCGCGACGACCATACGGCACTCCCGCGATCAGGCTGAGGCGATTTTGAACGCCGAGAAGCGTGCGGCGAAGTACTTAAGAGAGAGTCAGCGCCTCGGATCGAAACGGCCGCTCTTGCTTGGAGAGAGCCCCGCTATTCGCGAAGCGAGGGATCTGATTGATCGATTCTCCGGGGTGATGGCTCCAGTGTTAATTATTGGCGAGAGCGGAACTGGGAAAGAGATCGTCGCAAAGGCTCTTCACGCTCTCAGTCCTCGACATGAGCAGCCGTTTCAGGCGATTAATTGCGCTGCGTTTTCCGAGGAGCTGCTTGACGCTGAATTGTTTGGCTATCGAAAAGGAGCCTTTACCGGGGCTTTTGAGGACCGGTCGGGGGTGATCGAATCGGCGGATGGAGGGACGCTCTTCTTGGACGAAGTAGGAGATATGCCTCCGTCCATGCAGGTCAAGCTACTGCGGGTTTTGGCGAACTCAGAATTTCGGAGAATTGGAGAGCATCGGGCCCGTCGAGTTTCAGTGAGAATACTTGCGGCGACCCATCGCCATTTAGAAACAATGATTGTCGAGGGCAGCTTTCGGGAAGACCTTTATTACCGATTGAATGTGTTAAAAATTCAGTTGCCGCCGCTTCGATCGCGGCGCGAGGACATACCGGCCTTGGTCAGTCACTTCTTGGAAGAAGCCGATCCAAATCGGAGCCTCAGGCTGTCTCCTGCAGTGCTGAAATCGCTCTACGAGCAAGACTATCCTGGTAATGTGCGGGAATTGAAAAATGTGATTTTGAGGGCTTCAACGCTCTGTTCTGGTTCAGTCATTCGGATCGAACACTTAATGCTCGATCCGGTTCAAGATCTCAGCGCGCTGGAGGCACCGGCGCAGCACTCAACGGTGCCGCTCAATGCTCGTCAGAAAGCCGTTCTCAGAGAGTTGGAGCGGCGCGGCGGCTTTATGACAACCAAGGAACATTGCGCACGCCATGAGGTGAGTGAACGGACCGGATTGCGAGATCTTAAAGAGCTTGTTGAATTCGAGTTGCTCCAAAAGATTGGCTCTCGGAAGAGCGCGAAGTATCAATTGCCTTCTCGTTAGGCAGCGAGCTTGCTGAATCTTGCGGCTATTGACCTTTTATTTTCTTCAAAGCCGTGTCAGCATTCTCACGAACGAAGTTATCCGGATCGTTGAGAGCTGCTGTTAGTGCGGGAATGGCCTCTTTGGCGCCCGGTCCAATCTTACCTAAAGTCTTCGCCGCAAAATACCGAACCTGCCTATCCAGATCATTGAGAGCTTTCACCAGAGCGGGAATAGCTTCTTTGGCGCTTTGTCCAATTTCTGAAAACGCCTGGGCTGTAGACCTTCGAACGACAGTCTCTCTATCGTTGAGAGTTTTTAGTAGGGCTAGAATAACCTCCCTAGTCTTAGGTCCAATATTGCCTAAGGCAAAGGAGGATGCGCGTCGGATTTCTTTGTCGGGACTCTCAATAGTTTTCAGGAGTGCTGGAATAGCTTGTTTGGCCACCGGTCCGATATTTCCTAAGGCCGATATAGCGGCGCTTCGAGTCATAGTATCTTGGCCATTGAGAGCCTTTATAAGTGTCGGGACGGCTTGAACTCCTATTTTGCTTAGGCCCCCGGCAGCATTCATTCGCACGTTGAGGTCTTGATCTTCGATCGCTTTTTTGAGAATCGGGAGCGCTTTAGGACCGATCTTGGCCAAGGCAAGGGCCGCATTCTTTCCTAGGTCGCGATCTTTACCGTGGAGAGCGGTTGTGAGGCTGGGAATAGCCTCAGCTCCTATCAGCGTTATTGTGTCAATAACAGCGAGCTGAACCATATAGCTTTTGTTGTTTAGAGCTTTGATGAGCACGGGCATGGCTTTTGACCCGAAATCCCTCAAACTAAATGCTGCAATGCGTCGAACCATTTCATCTGGATCGCTGAGAGCTTTCATGAGAAAGGGAATGGCGCCTGGTCCAATCTTCACTATTGTTTCAGCGACCACTGATCGAGTGACTTCGTCTTGCTTATCAAAATCTTTTAGGAGTTCGGGCACGGCTGCTCTCGCTTCAGGCCCTATTTCTCCCAGTGCAGAGACAGCAGCAGCTCGAACCAAGATATCCGGATCCTTGATAGCTTTAGTGAGCGCCTTGACCGCTTCTTTGGCTCTGGGTCCGACATCTTCTAAAGCTTGGGCCGCAAAATTCCGAACGAGGGCATCTTCAAAGTCAAGAGCCGCAGTGAGAGCAGAGATGCCCTTGGGGCCTGTCTTACCCAGAATCTGACAGAGAGCATGTTTAGACTTCCCATTGGGGTCTTTGAGGGTGTTCATGATTGCAGGAATCGCTCCGACTCCTATTTTTACTATCGCTTCAGCAGCATAACCCCGATAGGATTTGTCTTGATCGTTGAGCGCTTTGATGAGCGCTGGCACAGCTCCTTTGGCTCTCGATCCCATTCTTCCTAAAGCCTGCGCTGCCTCGCAGCGGGTGTTCTTGTTCAGATCGTTGAGAGCGATCACAAAGGTTGAGATTGCTTGCGGCCACAATTGAATTAAGACTCGGGCCGCGAGATCTCTGATTTTATCGTCTTCACTGTTGTCAAGGAGTCTGGTCTTTAGGAAGGGAATGGCTCTCGGACCAATTTTCACAAGGGCTTGCTCTGAATAGGATTGCACTGTTGGCTCTTCATATCTGAACGCATTGATGAGCGTTGGAATGGCCTCTGTCCCAATTCTTCCGAGTGTCTCGATGCTTTCCTGGATGGCAAATTTGTCCGTTCGCAGATTATTCATAAGGGCCGGGATGGCTTTGGGGCCTAATTCAACGAGCCCATCCATCGACTCTTCTCTAAGCTCTTTAGTCTCTAGGCTTTTGATGAGCTCAGGGGCTGATTTAATCTTCCGTTCTGTATTGTCGACTCTTAGATTTTTCACGGGAGCGGATTGAATGTCTATGTCCATCGCCAAGAAGGCTATGAGCGCCACCAAAAGAAGGATGACGAGGACGAGGGCCGCAAATATAAGCTTTGTAGAGAAGTCAGTCTTGGTTTCGACGCTCGTCAATGAATGAACAGCTTTGTTTGGCTTGGGGCGTAGGATGTCTAGGAGGGTATTGATTGTTGCTCGGTCTTTGGGGTTCTTAATCAGACATGAGGACGCTAGCTCTTGAAGATGAGCAGGGACATTCTGGTTGAGGGAGGCAATCTTTGGGGGGGCGTCCGCAACGATGGCTGTATAGAGCGTGACAAGTGTTGGTTGTGGATAGGCGTGCCTCCCTGTGAGGCAATAGAAGACGATCGCGCCAAAACTCCAAATGTCTGTGTCCGCACCAAGGGTACCAAAGTCCTCTGAGTCTATTTGTTCCGGGGACATATATCGGGGAGTGCCCAAGACTTCATCTGTGTTTGTGAGCGAGACGCTGTCAAAACGACCGTCCTGCTTGTTCTTTTTGACCAATCCAAAGTCAATAATAATTGGGCGTTGAGTTTGTCTATCGATGAGAATGTTATCTGGCTTAAGATCGCGGTGATAGAGACCTTGGGAGTGACAGGCTTGAAGCCCTTCCAGAAGGTCCGTGAATACAGAGGTCAACCATTTTTGGGCGGGAACTCGACCCGTCGTTCGGAGGCTGTCTTCAATGAGAGCCCCAAGATCTTTGCCCTCAATAAGATCCATGACGAGGTATGGAACACCCTGGAATTCACCGTATTCAATGAGTGAAATGACGTTGGGGTGATCGACTAAGGAAAGCGCTTTGGCTTCCCTGTGGAATCGTCTGTAAGCCCTATTGTCAGAAGCATCGAGCATTTGTTTGAGGGCGAGGATTTTGTTTGTTTGCTGGTCTCGAACGCGGTAAACAACCCCCATTCCTCCACGACTGATCTCTCCGAGAATGAGATAGTTTTTGAATTGAGTGAAGTTGTTAGGGTTCATGACGAAAG
>JARGOJ010000322.1 GCA_029210225.1 Planctomycetota bacterium | reverse complement strand
ATCATCCCCTTTTGCTTCTTCGCGGCTTACGGGCTCGCAGTTTTTCTCAGAAAGAAGACCGCCGGCTTGGCCTTCGTCATCCTCATTCTCTTCTCAGTCATTAGCCTCCAAAGTTCCGTTGCCTGGCGCTGGGCCGCAGAGCCTTTGCAGGATTACAGAGGAGCTATGAGAGAGGCGAAGGCTTGGCAGAAAGAGTGCGGAGGTCAGATTGTCGCGGGGGCGACGGGGGCGGAGCTGTTTGAGTATTACAGCGAGAGCCCGGTTTTGGTCATAGAGAATCGAGAGCAGCTGAGTAAGCTTCGGGAGCGGGGTCCGGTTTTGTATTTGGAGGCGTTTTCTGGTGAGAGCCTTGGTCCAATCAAGGAGGAACTCAGAGCTTCGACGACTGTTGTGGACTTTCCTGGTCTGCGCTATACGGTGAAGAGCTATGAATTGACCGCAATAGAGAAGGATTGAGAAGGCCACCCCCTATGGAGACTTTCCTCATATTTTTAGCGAACAATTGGCTGGCGGTTCTTATGATAGAGAGCTTCATTAATTGAGAAACCTTGAAAATTAAGGGTTTGCTATGAGTCGTGCAGTTCCAGGACCGGTAAAAGCCATCTCTCTTATCTATGGTTTCAACGCCTTGCTGTTCTTACTCTTCTCAGGAATACTCGCCCTTGAGTTGCTCTTCTACACTCTTGGCTTGGCCTGGTTTATTCCCGACTTAAACTTCATTGGCTTTTTCGGTGTTGAAGTCTTGGTTATCGTCTCCTTCGTTATTGGCGCCTTCGGGATGGTGAATTGGTTCACAGCTCGGGGGCTATGGCGCGGGTCGCGTCTGGCCCTTTTCTTCGCGTTGAGCTTCTCCTTTCTCCAAGTAATGGGTTCCATTGGTGCCATTTTAGCCGCTGATTTTGACGGGGCCTTTCTGATAGTTTTTGCCTTCCATGTCTTCTGTCTGCGCTATCTTGGATTCAATAAAGAGGTGCGACGAGCCTTTTCCTAAGGGTTTTCCCTGTTTCGCCCGATGTACTAATAAGGCCCAACTCACCATAAGGGTCTAAGCATGATCCGGGTGCTTCTAGGGAGCATTTTGGGGCGTCTCGTTTTCATCTTCTAAAGAGACGTTAAGATGGGCTCTGTAAACGATGAGATTCCAAAGTGTTGATGGCTCTAGCCAAGTGAGAGAAGCGTGACCAAGTATTTCGTGACGGTTGAGGGTGAAGAATACGCCGTCCATGTTGAAGGCGATTCCGTATTGCTCGAGAAACTCGGCGAGGACGGCGAGGTTCTTAGCTCTAAGCAAGTCGACGCAACCCTGGCCCCAGTTCATGGGCGCCAATCGACCTTGAACATTGGTACAGAGAAGCAGGTCGTTGCGATCCAAGAGATCGACCGCCATCACTTGCAGGTCCTCTTTCCGGGTTTGCCGGGTCTTTCATGTGAGGTCTACGATGAGATCAGCCGTGCCCTTGGGGGCGAGGTCAAGCAGCAGGGTGAGCTCTTTGTAAAGAGCCCGATGCCAGGCATAGTCTTGTCGATCGCGGTGACTGAGGGCCAGGAGTTGTCTGAGGGCGACCCATTGTTAATTCTTGAGGCAATGAAGACGGAGAACGAGATCACCGCAGGGCTTGACGCGAGGGTCAAAAAGATCCATGTGAGCCCTGGGGATACGATTCAAAACGCCTCGTTGCTAGTCGAGTTAGAAGAACTGTAGAGGTCATGATCACCGATTTTGGAGGAGTCCGGGAGCGAGCGAGGTTGATGGCTGGAAAGCTCTCCGACCTCTTTCTGGACGCTTTTCCAAATCGAGACGGAGTTTGCCTGGTGGCCCTCGCGGGTCTTGGACGAGGCGAGATTTTCAGTAACTCCGATGCTGACTTGATGATTTTCTACGACCATGAGAATCCGAATTCCGATGCTGCTCAAGAGTTTACGAGGCAGCTTTGGTCTCATTTAGATGTTCCCATCGCGGCCTTTATCCGCTCCCCCAAAGAAGTCGAGCATTGTCTCCAAGGAGATTTAGCAGGGACAACGGCCTTGCTAGAGGGGGCTTATCTCGCTGGGGATAAGAAGAGCTTTCAGAGTCTACAACGCATCATCCGCGAGGATTTCCTACCGCTCCATGGCGAGCGTTTTCAGCAGTTCAAGCTGAAGGAGTTGGAGGAGAGGCATGGTCAGGATGGGGAGGCGCTCTCTGTCAACGAGCCCGATTTAAAGCAAGGGCTGGGGGGCTTTCGCGACTTACAGTTAGCCTTGATGCTCTTGGCTTTGGAGCATTATCAGTCGTGGGTCGACTCTGAGGACCTCGTGATCATTCCGGGATTGCGTCGGGATCATCTGGAGATGAATACGGTCCTTGAGGGTTTGACGACCTCATCCCACTTAGCCGTGGACGAGGCGCAAGCTTTGCTCGATCGGACTCGGGAGGCTTTGAACAAGCGCGTTCAGCGAGAGCGTTTGCTAAAGAGTCAGCAACAATCGATCACGGAGGATTTGGGGTACGAGGATAAGTCGGATCGCGGGGCGGTTGAGAGCTTCATGACAGACTTGTTCCATGCGCGCCGGCTGATTTTTCGTGTTTTGAATGAGGTCATGGAGGCTCGTAAGACATCATTGGACTTGCTGGAGCCGGTTAAACACAAGCGAATGCTGTCAGAGGGGATTTTCGCCCGAGGAGATGAGCTCGACTTGTTAGATCCTGGGAGCGTTGATGCGACGGCGTTGCTAGAGCTGTTCTCGATTGTCCAGAAGAGTAAGAGGACCCTGAGCACGAGGTTGTGTTCGCAGATTCGGGAAGAGATCGTTCCGGGTTTGAGTGGGGAGAGCTTTCAGACTCGGGACATCGCGAAGTCCTTTTGCCAGTTGCTGACGAAGACGTTTTTTGTGGCGAAGACGCTGCGTCTTATGCATGAAGCGGGGGTTTTGGAGAAGTTGATTCCAGCCTTCGGAGCGATTGATGGCTTGTCGCAGTTTGATGCGATTCACAGCTATACGGTGGAAGAGCAGACTTTACGGGGCTTGAGAGCCTTGGAGGGTCAGGGCTCGGACAAGAATCATCGGGAGGCGCAGGTTCGGCTTGATTTGTTGGTCGAGACGGAGCGCAGGGATTTGTTGAGGCTTGCGTTCTTGCTTCATGATGTGGGGAAGGCGCGAGGGCTTGAGGATCATGAGGCTCGGGGTGAGGCTTTGGCGCGGGAGGTGTCGAAGTCGTTGTTTCTGAGTGTTGACGAGATGGAGCATGTGTCTTGCTTGGTCCGTGAGCACAATACCTTGCCTCGGCTTTCCAAGAACCTGCGTATTAATGATGAGGGCACCATCGTCACGTTGCTAGAGGCTGTGTCTGGTGATTTGACTCGCCTTGAGCATCTCTATTTACTTTCAAGCGCGAATTGTTCGGCGATTGCTCCGGGGCATCTGACCCATTGGCAGGACAACTTGATGACCAGCTTGTATGAGTTGGCGTTGGAGTCGGCGGAGGGGAGCTCGGAGGACGAGAGTCGGGCAGAGTTAATCTCGTCGATTGTTCGTTTGAGTCCTCCGGAGTTGCAGAATCAGTTGAGGGCGCATTTGAAGCTTTGCCCTTCTTCCTACTTAGTGGAGACGGATTCGGTCATTGCTTTGGAAGAGATGGCGTTGATTCAGCGTATACCCCATGCGGGCTTTGCGATTAAGGCGCGTCCAGATGAGAAGGTCCTTCGGATCACGGTGGCGTCCCGGGGTTGGGGGCATCGTTTTGCGCATCAGACGGGGGTTTTGAGCGCTTTAGCCTTTTCGATTCATGGAGCCACGACGTGGACGCGCTTGGATGGGATTGGTTTAGATCGATATATTGTGGAGGACCTGAGGGACCGACCGCTAGAGCAATTAAAGCTTCAGGTTTTTGAGACTTTGCAGCGTTGTCGTCGTGGTCAGGTTGATATCTCGAAGATGGTTGGTGAGGCCTCTCGCGCCTTTTCTCGGCGTCGGCCGGATGATTGGGAAGATCTTGTCGGTTCTTGCCGGGTGGACAATGAGATATCGGATGAGCACACTTTGATTGAGGTGACGACCCGAGATCGTCTGGGGCTTTTGTATACGTTGCTTAGGACCTTCGATCAGTTTCAATTGACGGTGCACTTCACGAAGATTTCGACCGAGGCGTCGGAGGTTGTGGATACGTTCTATGTCACGCGGAACGGAGAGAAGTTAGAGGATGAGTTAGAGCTAGAGCGGTTAAAGCAGGTGCTATTGGAGGCGTCTGGGGCCGACCTTTAGGTGGGTGTGAACGAAATCGGTTGGAGTTTAGAGACGCAAGGCAAGATGCCCCAATCAAAAGGCGAGGAGCGAGGTCACGAAGTGACGCGAAGCAGCCTTTTGATTCGCCGGGGTAGCTTGTAGGGACGGCACGTCCCTCAAATAGATAGAAGATAGAAGATCCAAGCTAGATGATAGGCCAACCGATTTCATTTACACCCACCTTTAGGCTTGCGCGGTCTTCGGATTGAGATTTTGTGGTGTTTTTGCTCTGGGGATTGATTTTCGTCGGTGCTTTTTTTGTATCTGACCTTTTTATTTCGGGAAGGGGTCTTGTTTGGGAGGGTGTATTTTTGGCGACATTCCGTCGAAAAATGGGTTTTGAGGCTGGTTCATGGAGTGAGCTGGTGGGAGTTTCTGGGTCAATTGTAACAGTCATGTATTCAGGTAAGTCTTGTTTTACTTGGCGTTGCTGGGACCGCATCTTTTTTGCGCCAATCGAGCGATTTTGTCACACCCCTAGTCTACGATTGTTCCTCGTCGGGTTTCCCAAAAACTGAAATTCGTCGTTTCAGTTCGTTTCATGGATTGTCTTCGAAATGTAAATGTGAGAAAACGTTGGGCTCACAGACTAAATTTTCCGTCACAGCGACTTTTGGCCTGATTATTGCCATAGTAAACGCCGTCTGAAATGTGAGCCTTAATTGGGATTGGAAAGAGGACGTAAACAGATGAAAACTTTGAGACAGCGAAATCGCAAACTCGCTATTCTTGTCACAGCTCTATCACTTGGGCTTGGCGTTGGCTGCGGAAGCAGCGGTGGCGGCAGTAGTTCACCAGCTCCCCTCGGAGCAGCCGTGTCACCGACACGCGCCCTGACAACCGCACACGCTCTTCACACAGCGACTACTATTACAACAGGCGAAGTGCTTATCGTCGGTGGAGTTGACGCCACAGGCCAACCGACCCGCGCTACAACAATCGTCACTCTCACTGGCGTCACACCTGGCCCAGATATGCCAGAAGCTCGCGTTGGCCACACAGCCACAGCGCTTCCAAACGGCGACGTCCTCATTTCTGGTGGACGCTCAAGCCTTCAAAACACAACCGCGCTCGATACAACTTTGATCTTCGATAGCGCAACCAAAACATTCCGCCCAGGCAAACAACTCGCTCGCGCTCGCCGCGATCACGTTGCTGTCGCTGTCAACGCCACTCAGATTATTATCGCTGGTGGAAACAACGACCGAACAGGCGAAGTTTACGACCTCTCAGTCCCAACACCCAACACAGTCATTAATAATATGTCTGAAGTTCGCTTCGGCGCTCAGGCCACACTTCTTGACAACGGCAACGTCCTCATTGCCGGCGGAATCAACGCAGCTGGAACTCGCTCTGGAGCAGAAGTCTTCTTCACAACGAACCAAAGCTTCGCTGCCGCACCTGGCTTCACAATCAACCGCTCAGCCACCTCAGTCACTGCAAGCACTGGCTTCGCAATCGTCTCTGGCGGTGAGTCCTCAACAGGCATCGAATTCTCAACTGAAGTCTTCGACAACGCCGCCGGCTCTTTCTCTTCCGGTGTCAACCTCACTGACGCTCGCAAAGATCACGCAGCAATCAACGTCAACGGTTCAATCATTGTCCTCGGTGGCCGCGACACAAACAGCGCGATCCTCGGCTCCACGGAAATCGTGACCGGCAGCGCAACAACACAAAACGTTGCTTTCGGCGCAAACCTAATCGAAGCTCGCTACAACCACACCGCCACTCTTCTCCCAACCGGAAAGATCCTTGTCGCCGGTGGTTTTGACGCTTCTGGTGTCGCTATGGCCTCCGCTGAGATCTTCGATCCAGCCGCTCCTGCCCCAGCCGGCTCCGTTGCCCCAGGCGCAACTTCAGGTGGAACAAGCACTGTCACACCTGGAATGGGAACCATGCCCACACCCGGAACTGGAACAAGCACCGGAACTGGAACAACAGGAACCGGAACAACAGGAACTGGAACCGGAACAACAACCACAACTCCAACTCCCACTCCTACCCCAACCGCCGGATCAAACAATGCCTCAGTCGGAAACATCCTCAACACCGTTCTTCAAGGTTTGATCAACGGCCAGAGCATTCCAACAATCATTGCCAACGTCCTCGGTAACTTTAACAACGGAAACAACAACTTCCTCAACTCCGTTGTCAACTCCGTGATCCAAACACTCAACACCAACGGCTTCAACGGTGGATTCAACGGCTTCATGCAGAGCTTCACTCAGAACCTCATGACCAACGTCCTCGGTAACAGCCCCATCGGTGGACTCCTCAACGGTATCCTCGGTAACGGTAACGGCGGAACCGGATCCAACCCACTCACCGGACTCCTCAACGGTATCCTCGGTGGCGGAAACAACACTGGTGGAGCCAACAACGGCGGCGCCGGCGGAATCTTCGGGAACCTCCTCAACGGTATCCTCGGTGGCGGAAACAACAACTCCGGCGGAACCGCCAACAACGGTGGCGGACTCGGTGGTGTCATTGGTAACCTCCTCAACGGTGCCCTCGGTGGCAACAACAACTCCGGTGGAACAGCCAACAACGGTGGCGGACTTGGCGGAATCGTCGGCAACCTCCTCAATGGCGTCCTCGGCGGAAACAATAACTCTGGCGGAACTGCCAACAATGGCGGCCTCGGCGGAATCGTTGGTAACCTCCTCAACGGTGTCCTCGGCGGGAACAACAACTCCGGCGGAAACACCGGCGGCGGACTCGGCGGCTTGCTCGGCGGACTCCTCGGCGGAAACAACAACTCCGGTGGAAACACTGGCGGCGGACTCGGTGGCCTCCTCGGCGGACTCTTCGGTGGCAACAACGGCGGAAGCACAACTCCCGCTCCTGCTGTCTCCTCTCCAATGACTCCCAATGCCGGCCCTGCTGGAACACTCGTTGGAATCGTCCTCTCAAACGCTGGTTCAAACCTCACCGTGACCCTCAACGGAACCAACGTCAACGCCACTTCAGCAATCGCTGGAAGCAACACACTCGTCCAGTTCACCGTGCCAGCCGGCGCGACAACCGGACCCGTTATTGTGACAACTAGCAACGGCGCTGTTCTCAACGCCGGAACCTTCACCGTCCAATAATTCAAAGAGTCAAAAAACTCTGACCCATAAAAGCCCTGGATAACTCCAGGGCTTTTCTTATTTGAGGACATGAATCGAAGGGCTCATTTTTCGCATTGCTGTAGGCTATGGATCAGATAAATGGCCAGGACGGAATTCTGCCTATGAACGCTTCTCTTAAAACGCTGCTTTTAGGCCTGCTTATCGTGCTTCTCTCTTCCTGCAACTCCACTCCAAAAGCCATCCAGGAAGAATTTCAGAGCAGCACCCCAAACAACTACAACACTGAGGACGACGATGAATAAGCCGCGTCCAATCCTTACCAGTCTGGCCTTCGTCCTTTTCATAAGCGGCTGCGGATCGTTACAGCGACCAGCTCCGGCCCTGAACATTCTAAAGCGAGAGGTCATCTCTGGGCGACCTCAAGCCCTTGGACTCTCTGTTCAAAGCGGCCAGATCATCCTCTCTGAAGCTCAAGGCCCTCTCAGCTACTTCATGAACCTCGTTCCGAATCGCTTCTATAAATTCACTCACGCCGGCCTTATTGTCGTCGAAGACGATGGCCCCGTTGTCTACCACCTCACCGGAGAGCTTTCGGCCGAGAAAGCCCTGAGCGCTCAGGCCCCGACCAATGCGATCTCAGGGACCGTGCGCCGAGAGAGCCTCGAACAATACTGCAAAGACAGCCTCTACGTCGAAGTCTTTGAAGCCCCCCCTGAAACAGATATCGCGAAAACAACTCAGTACGTTCAAGATGCCTACAAGAACAAAGTGCCCTTCGATCCCTACTTCAACCACAAGGACCAAAACAAGCTCTACTGCACTCAATTCATCTCCCTCGCCCTCCAAGCCGGAGGCAACGACGCAGATCCTCTCACTCCAGTCAACACCAACCCATCGCTTAGGAAGGTCCTAGACTGGCTTGAGATACCACCAGACCGTCTGCTCCCCGCTGGCGCTCTGGCGCGCCCTGAGGCCTCCGTGGGAATCCTGGGGACCTTCTCCAACGAAGAGAGCGCCGCAGCCTATTTCTACGCCAAAGAGATCATCTACAAGCGCTTCACCGCAGAGCAGAAAATCGGCAACCTCTTCTCCCTTGACGGCTTTGATCTCAAACTGCGAAAGAAGCTCGACCTCTTCATTCGCGAAAGCATCAAGCTGGCCATACTGAACTCTGGGCAGAGCCTTGGAGACCTAAAGAATGCGATCGACGCCCTCGCGAACAAAGACCTGGGCCCCCTCACTTCTTCTCGTTCAAGAGCTTCAAAATCGGCTGAGTGATATCAATCGTGTTGTTGTAGTAAAGAATGCTCTGAACCTGAGCCCGGAAGATCTTCTCG
>JARGOJ010000321.1:5982-8675 GCA_029210225.1 Planctomycetota bacterium | reverse complement strand
CGAGTCAATCTGGTGACGACACCCAATCAAAAACGCTGATTGCTCCCCTTTACCTCGATATTGACAATGGATCAGCGAGGCTTCAATCAATCATGGGCCTCGCCTGGAGTTGGAAGCGGGGAGACGCAGCCGGTTATGCCGCCTTTCCAAACTTCTACTTAGAGACACGGAATGACAGCGAAAGCCTCGATTTGACTCTCTTTCCCTTTTTCGGCTATGAAAAGAACGAGCGCCACGAGAGCCTCAGCGTTCTCTGGCCGCTCATGAAACACAAGGCGACCAATGACGGTTATAAGTCTTGGGCTTTCCCCGTTTACTATGGTGAGAAAAATTCCGAGGGCCATTTCCACATGGCTCCGCTGTTCTGGGATTCAGAAGACAAAGAGGGCCGCAAGCTCCATCTTTGGCCCTTCCTCGCTTATGAACGAGATGAGGATGGAGGACGGGCCTATTCCACTTTGTGGCCAATTCTCAGCTATGAGGTCGGGCCCAAACGCTCAGCCTTTTATGCCCGACCGTTCTACACTCATTTGCGGACGGAATCTCGGGCCATTAATGCGCTGTATCCATTCTTTTATAGGCGCCAGAGCTTAGAGAAAGAGACGATTACAGCGCAGCGTTTTTGGTTCCTTTGGCCCATATTCGATCGTAAAAAATCGGCGAATCAATCTCTAGCGAGCAGTTTCTTTTACGCATTCCGCCATGAATGGAATGAAGGGCAGGGAACACACTCTCAATTGCTTTGGCGACTTTATTCTTACGAACATAACGAGGTAGAGAGCTCAACGAAGGTCAATGCCTTCTATGGACTCTTTTACAGGGAGCGAAGCCCCGAGTTATCCAAACTGAAATTCCGCCCTGTCTTTAGCTATGAGACTTACTCGAACCATGGGGGCGGAGATTACGTCAGCTTCTTGTCTGGAGTTTTCAGCTATGAACGCTTTGGCACAGATACACCAGAAGATACAGACGATTACCGAAAGATTCGTCTCTTTGGCTTAACCGTTAAAACAATTCATTGAAGAATCAGTGAGCTAAGCCTCGGAGTTCATTGCTTTCTCCGGGTCTTCGAGGATATCTTGAAACTGGGCGAGAGATTGAAGGCAGTATAGCCCGTCTTCAATTCGCTCATCGAAAGAGTAACGGACCGTCATTATGGAGCGCTTGCCAACAGAGCCGTCGTCCTGAATGAAATTCTCAGCTTTGATTTGCCCAAGGGTGATGAAAATTGGGATGTTGCCGTATTCATAGAGGTGGTGATAGCCAGCGTCCATTTTCAGGCTGCCGAGATTGGCGATAAAAACACTGGCGAACATGGGGTCATCGCGAATGAAAAATCCCGGGAGAAAGCCCCATTGATCGAGCTTCATAGCGAAGCCAATAAACCAGGACAATAAGAAAACAGGCCAACTCAAGAAGAAGGCCAGCTCTTTATCGGTCGACGATTTCTTATCACTCTTCCCTTCTTTTACCGATTCCAACACCCCGGTTACGAGCTCGATGAATGACATCTCGGGGCGGATTTGTTTTTTAATCACCACAATGGGATGGTCGTCGCTCTTGCCCTTCTTCGCGCTAAAGCTCGCCCATATACCCCGACGCTGGTAAATCCGCCCCCCAGCGGTGAAACGATTGAGTCTTGGTCGCTTCTCTAGAACTTGTCCCAGCGCCCAAATCACTAGGTGTAGAAGCGTGACCTTGGCGCCGCTTTCGTCGCGAGTTTTCTGAATGAAGGCCTGAGCCTTCGCCATATCCACATGTTGTTCAAAATAGACGGCAGATTCATTCCTGCTTCGCATGATGAACGGCATGATACGGCGAGTCGCAGGAACATTTTGAACGACATCGCCGTCGGGGCGCCAGCCAAATGGCATAAGTCTAATTCCCTTCGACCTGCGGCCAATTCGGGTCTTCAAATCGTTGAATCTCAATCAGATAGTCATCGGGATCGCGGAGGAAGCAGTGATAGATATTGAACTTGGTGTTGAGAGTCGGCGGTTTCTCAATCTTAACGCCCTTCTCACTTAGCGTTCGCGCCTCGCCGTCGACGTCTTCAGTCACAAACGTAGCGATGACTTGTCGACCGGTTTCTTGAATGTCCTCTTGCTCACAAAAACCAATAAAGCCATCGCCACTCACCCGAAAAATGCGGCAGCAGCCTTGGTCTAGGACACATTCCAAGTCGAGGAGTACCTCGTAAAACTGAGCGGTTTTTTTGAGGTTTCGACAACCGAGAAAGGTCAAAAATTGAGAGAAGGCGCGAGGCATGGGATGGCGTCCAATGAAAGATTGATTGAAGGCTGAGTGTGAACGGACTATAGACACGTCTAACTGAGCCGCGCTTCCTACTCTGAGTTTTTGTCCGGGGGAAGTCGACGCTTTTCATTGAAAAAAAGTGTAAGCCGAGATTCTTAGTCATCTCGGCTCACGGACGTGCTTGTTGTTTTTTGAACGGTCAGAGATTATCAGGCTCAATTCACGCGACGAATCAACAGCGCGAGGGCGGCCAAGCAAAGTAGGGAAAGAAAGGAATTAGGACCCTGATCATGGCGGGCAACACTGCAACCGCCGCTCCCTGACCCGGTCGCAGAAATCGACACAGGCTGTGAAGATACTGGAATTGTCGGAGTCGGCTGACTCGGAGCCGGGTTTGACCCCGTGCTCGGAGGGTTTGAAGGACTCGGAGCGCTGCT
>JARGOJ010000321.1:0-5972 GCA_029210225.1 Planctomycetota bacterium | reverse complement strand
CTTGAGGCGCCAAGTAAATATGTCACAGAGCGATCCACTAAAGAGCGCCGGGCGTTTTCGTCGGTCACTGTTTCAATCGGGAAAGCCAGAACGAGGACCCGGTAATTATTTTTATCGTTCGCGACACCAGCCACACGATTGCTCCCGTTTGCGTAGGTGAGGGCCACTTCAGCGTTGCCGAAGGGAGCCAAACGATCTGGAGAAGCGGTGACGTAACGACCGTGTGTGCCGTCGTCAAGGTCAAAGCCGCCGATGCCCGTCAAGGGCCCAGTCCCTGAAGCCAGGACGCTGAGTGAACCGGCGTCATCTCCCATGTAGCTGACACCGAGAACTTGATTAAGGAAGGTCTTCCCGCCGCTCCGCGCCTCAAGATCCCATCCGATCTCTGTTCCGCTGACCAGCATGGCTCCGCCATTCATTAGATAGGTCTCGACCAGGCGCTGCTCGTCGTCGTCAAAGGTTCGATCGACGGAGCTCTCCCGGCCGAGCATCCAATCGACAAGCCGATATCCGGTGAGGTCAATGGTGCCGTCGGCGATGGTCTCGTTTTGAGCGAAGTCAATGCCTGCGGTGGGAAGAGCGTATTGCAATCCGTCTAGGTGCTCAACGACATAGTCACGGGTGTAACGCTGATTGATGTTGCCTTCGGTGTGGCGGAAGAGGCGATCGAAGCCGTCGACAATGAGGACATCTGTGGGAGCGCCAATCAACGCGCCACCGACCACGGTGGGTAGGCTCTCGCCCCCAGCGTTCATGGCGGCAACCCGGACAAAGAGAGACTCTCCGTCGGTGAGATTTGAGAGAACTGTTGTGGTTCCAGAGACGAGGGTGCCGTTGTCAAAACCGCGACCGTTGCGGCTCACATAGATCTTATATTGCGTCGGCACGGCTGAACTCTCAAGGGGGTCGAGAACCTCTCTCCAAGTGACCCGAACCGATCCCGCTCCGAGGTTGCGAACGGTCAAAGCTGTCGGAGGGAGGGGGATAATCGCGGTGTTCGGCGCCCAGTATTTAATGATGCCTTTGTATATTGCCCGCGCCGCTTGGTGGCGAAAAGCTGGGTTCTTGAGCAGGGCTGTGTCGTCGACATTGTCGTGAAATCCGAGCTCGATAAGGGCGCTAGGCATTGTTCGACACTCTCTCAACTCACCAAAGTTCATTTTGTGAAGATTTCGATCGCGCCACCCTGGGCGGAGCTGATGCCGTATCGCCGCGAGCACCTCCTGGTGAACTGACGCACGAAGAGCATCAGACTCGTCAACAAGGGGAGAGGGATTGCTCGGATAATGAGCCGCCCCAGAGCTGCCCCAACTTGGGGTCCTGCCATTGGAGTAGGAGAAAGTGGAGAGGCCTGTGGCGGTCGCCGAAGATGAGCCTGAGGCGTTCGAGTGAAGGGCAAAGTAGAGGAAATCCTCCCGCCATTGAGTGGTGCTCCCGCCGGCAAGAAAGCGAGCATAGATGGGACGAATCGTCACGTCCCCGCGGGTTGATTGAAAGCCTCGGTGCGGGAGAAAGACCTTGGCGGCTTCTTGCCAGCGAGGCAATCCGCTGGCCCCAATTCCTCCTCCAAAGCGAACAGCATCCGCCACGACGACCTTGCTGGAGTCGGCGCCTTTGTTCGTAAGCACGACACGTCCAGCTTGCCCTTGCTCGAAGTGGTATTCCCCGACAAAGATAAAGTGATCGCCGTAGTCGTTTTGATCGAGGACAATTTGGGTTTCGCCGCCGCTGTGATAGACAGTGAATTGTGCGTCATTGGATCGGCTGCTGCCTTTGGAGACCCAGATGTAAACAGGATAGCGTCCGCTCTCTGGGATATCTGGACGAAACTCGGCGGTGGCGCTTTGGTTCTGAGCAACGCTGGCATAGCGGTAATTCGCGCCGTAGTGCTTTGGATTGCTCGTCGAGGATGACCAGGCGCCGGTCTCGGTGTATCCCGATGACCCGTTGTCGACAATGACTTCATTCTCTTGAAAACTTCGCTCTCGAACAGATTCCAGGCGGGCTCCGGCATTGGTCAGATAGCGTTGGATGTATTCAATGAAGATTTCATTGGTATGAATGTCTTCTCTGAGGTCGTGGACGATTCCTCTTTGGAAACGCCAGGGGGCGGTCGAAGTCTTCTTATAGGTGCCGTGACCCGGGCTAAAAATGATCGAGCGTCCATTGAGCGTCCCTTGAGAGGGTCGTAGGTGAACGTCGGCCAAGGCCGGAGTGAGACAAAGAGAGCTGAGGGCAACGAGAGACAAAACAACGCAGCGGGCATTCATTTTCTTGAGTCCTTCCAATAACGGGCGTTATAATTGTCCATAGCCGGGAAAAAGCGTCTGTCGTGCAGGGTATTGTCATTTTTTTGAAATCTTTTCTCTTTTCGAAAATGCCAACGAAACCCCGAGACCTCATCTGCGTTCTAGGGCAGATCTCTTATCTATAATGAAAGACACACCATGAGAAGATTCTTGCTCGTCGCCGTTCTCGCCATAGCCCTCCCCTCCGTCGTCATGGCGGGCACCGGCAAGAAGAAGAAAAAGCGCATGGTGGCTCCGAAGCCAACTCAGACCGAAGCCGCTGAGATTCGGACTCACATGAACAATCTTCGAGGACGAGGCCGTGGCAAAGGTCTTGAAAAGATGATGGAGTCTTTGCGGGCGCTTGGAGACTACGGTGGCAAGGCCGAGATGGCCCTTCCCAACCTCCAACGGCTCTTAGGATCCCGCCGTGCGAACATCCAAAGCTCGGCCCTCGACACGATCGGCAAGATCGCCGTTGAGTCCCCCAAAGCCCTCAGCGTCCTCGTCAAGCTCGCCACAAAACACAAGAAGATCGATGTTCGTATGGTTGCCCTCGATGCCATCGCCAGCGTCGGTAAGAACGCCGACCTCGCCGCGCCATCAATCGCAAAAATCCTCAAAGAAAAAGACAAGGGACTTCGCAAAGCCGCTATGCGGACCCTCGCAAAAATTGGTTTGGGTAAAGCCAAAGGCGTCGATAAGCTGCTCCGCAAGGCCCTCGAAGAAGACGACCTCGATATAAAAATCGAAGCGTCTATCACCCTAATCAGCCTCGGCTTCAAAGATGCAAGCTTGGTGAAGCTGCTCGACGAGGTCCTCGCTGACGACAAGAAGATCGACGCAGACCGCCAGCGCGCTGCTGAGGCCCTGGGGCTCTTTGGCGAGGCCGCTGTGGGGAGCGTTGACACCCTCGCCAGGATTCTCGGAGAGACGATCACCGAGAGCTACAACCCCGCCCTCCCCTATGGAAGCGCCCGGAAAGTTCAAAAAGACAAGCTACGAAAGGCCTGCGTGATTTCTTTAGGGCAGATTGGCCCCAAAGCCAAAGCGGCTATTCCCGCCCTTGAAGCCGCGCAAGGAGAGAGCCCGCTCGCTGCGGACGTCCGTAAAGCCCTTTCTTTGATAAAAGGTCAAAGCTAGGGCTTTCCTTGAAAGAGACCGTTGCAGTTCGTCACTCATTCGTCTACGTTGCTTGTAGGCTCTTCTTCCATGAGAGTGCTATTAAGGAACCGTGAACCGTGACCGAAGCCAGTCGGCGTATCCTGACAAGTTACTTTCTAGACTTCGCCATGGGCGGCCTCACCAGGGAAAACCTCTCCCAAACGGTCCCTTTCCCCCTACTCCTCACGCTCTCTGAAATCAAGAACCTCGATACCACCGACGCCATGATTTCGGGGACCATTCGCATTGACAACACCGACCTTGTGACTGTCTACAAGCCAGGCTCTCAGAGCGATCGTGGTCAGGGTGAGGGCTTGTATATCGGCCGCTCCAAAAACTTGGAGCTCACCCTCAACGACCCTCAGATCTCGCGACGTCATGCGCTTATCCACAAGTGCGGGGTGTCCTGGTACATTAGCGATCTCGGTTCAAAGAACGGCACAACGCTCTACGATATCCATCACAACAAACGCATTAAAGTCGCCCGTCACCCCGGGAAAACGGAGCTTGGCACCTCGTCCTTCATGACCTTTGGTGGCCACTGGTATCGCTTCCTGACCCCCGAGCGCTTTTACGCGCAACTCAAACGCAAATCAAAAGAGTATTCAGAACGACTCGCCAATGAAACCTCCGACGGACTAGATCTCCGTCGGTTCTAAACAGAAAGATTCCCTATGACAGAGCTAAACCGACGTGATTTCAGCAAATTCGTTGCCTCTGCGGTCGCCGGCATCCTCGCCAGCCCAACCGCCGCTCTCGCCCAGGATGGAAAAAAGTCTAAGAAAGGCAAGAAAAAGGCTCAGCTCCATATCTGCAGAGGTAAAAACGCCTGCAAGGGACTTGGGAACTGTAAAACAGGACACGCCTGCAAAGGTAAAAACGCTTGTAAAGGTAAGGGCGGATGTAAAACGGCCTCCCACGCCTGCAAGGGAAAGAATGCCTGTAAAGGCAAGGGCGCCTGCAAGACCGGACACGCCTGCAAGGGAAAGAACGCTTGCAAGGGAAAAGGTGGCTGCGCTTCAGCGAAAACCCGTCACTCCTGCAAGGGAAAGAACCGCTGTAAGGGACTAGGCGGCTGCAAGACAGGACACGCCTGCAAGGGAAAGAACGTCTGTAAAGGCAAGGGCGGCTGTAAAAGCGCCTCCCACGCTTGCAAGGGAAAGAATGCCTGTAAAGGCAAAGGCTCCTGCAAGGTGGGACACGCCTGCGCTGGAAAGAATGCTTGTAAAGGTAAAGGCGGCTGCGCGGTCCCCGTCAAGAAGAAGCACTAATCCCCGCTTCCTCTCGTCAGAGGACGCTTCAGTCTGCTTCCATGACGTATCCTGCCGAGCCTTTATATGTCTCGCCAAGAAGCCGTCCGAAGCACTCTCATAAATGACTCACGGAAACGCCGCCTTTGAGAGACTTCGAGGCGGCGTTTTCTCGTCTTTGATCGTGCTTTCAATTCCCTCCCTCTCCTCGCAGCCCAATCAATTTGTGTATCTTTATCAGCCATCAAAACTCAAGACTAAGAAGTGACGCCTCAAAATATGGCCTATTCGTCCGTTGTCCGAATTTTCGCGACCTGCCAACGCCCTGACTTTGAGAGCCCTTGGCAAGCTCGCACCCCGTCCCGAGGCACCGGATCGGGAGTTGTCATCGCTCCCGGTAAAGTGCTCACCGGCGCCCACGTCGTAGCGAACGCGACCTTTGTCCAAGTTCAAAAAGTCGCCGACCCAAACAAAGCCATCGCCAAGGTCGAAGCCATCAGCCACGACTGCGACCTCGCCCTCTTATCGATCGACCATCCCGCATTTATGGATGGAGTTGAAATCCTCGACCTCGGAGATCTCCCCGAGCTTCGTGACCGGGTCTCCGTCGTGGGCTATCCTGTTGGAGGCGAGGAGATTTCTATCACAGAGGGTGTCGTTTCAAGGGTCGAAGTTCAACGTTACAGCCACTCTCAGCGGCATCTCCTCGCCGTCACCGTCGACGCGGCCATCAATAAAGGAAACAGCGGCGGCCCGGTCTTCAAGGACGGTAAGGTCGCTGGTATTGCGTTTCAAACCCTGAAAAACGCCAAGGCCATCGGCGAGTTAGTCCCTGCCCCGATCATTAGAAAGTTCCTTGAGGGGATTAAACTCGGGCATCCAAGCAAGATCCCAGGTTTGAGCATTCGGACTCAAAGCCTTGAGAATCCTTTACTAAGAGCCCGCGCTGGTTTAGAAAAAGGAGAGACCGGCATCTTAATCACAGGCGTGCAGAACGGCGGCTCTGCTTCGGGTACTCTAGAGATTGGCGACGCCCTTCTAGAAATTGACGGCTTGAAGATCTCGTCCAACGGCACAGTTCAGTATCTTGACCGCTATCGGACCCGATTTAATGTTGTGCTTGGAGATCATTTCATTGGGGATGAACTCCCCGTCAAAGTCTTGAGAAAAGGTGAGCGCCTCGACCTCAAGATAGAGCTCAAGCAAGAACGTCATTTGGTTCCTCGTCGCAACTATGAGTCGCCGCCGACCTACTTTATCTACGGCGGTC
>JARGOJ010000320.1 GCA_029210225.1 Planctomycetota bacterium | reverse complement strand
GGCCGCGCTTTCAGAAGTGACACCAGAGGTCGCAAAGGCGCTCTCGAAGAGAACACAGAAACACTTAAATCTAGGTATTAAAACTCTTAATAAGGCGGTGGCGAAGGAATTATCTAGCTTCGCTGGGACTCATTTAGGCTTGAATAGCGTGAGTCAGCTCAATCCCGAGACTGCAAGGGCCCTGGGTCAATTCAACGGTGAAATTCTGGGTTTGAATAGTCTGACGGCCCTAGATAAGGATGTCGCAGCGGGTTTGGCGACGTTTGAGGGAGAGTTAGCGCTCGCGGGACTGAAAACTCTGACTTTTCGAGGAATGGAATCCTTGCTTGGGTCAACAGTTCAGCTTGATGCGCCGAATCTGGAGTTCATCACGGTGCCAACCCTCATGGGATTGATTATCAATCGAGTCAAGTTCAAAGAAATACCCAAGTTGCTTCAACAGGCTTACTCTTTCTATTCGTCAGCGCTCACAAAGCAGCCAGGTATTGAAAAGAAACTCCTCAAAGGGGACGCAAGTCAAATACGAGAACTATTAACACTCTCTCCAAAGGCCGCGAAGTATCTTGCTGAGAGTGGTCCGAATGTCATGAATTTCTCAAGGCTTCTTTATCTCTCTGAGGAGCCCGCAAAGATCATTTCTGCCCATAAGGGCATGCTCAATTTTGGAATGTTGGAGGAACTTAGCTTTCGCGCCGCACGAGGCTTCAAGAAGTTTGAGGGGCGACTTGTGATGACCAATCTCAAAGACCTGGATGCTGATGTCGCTCTTGCCCTCGGAGATCGAACGGGGACGGCTTTAGATTTGAGAGGAGTTGTTGCGCTTAAAGAGGGGGTCGCAGATGCTTTGAGACGATTTTCGGGAATGCTGAACCTGAATGGAGTGGCCGCTCTAAGCATTGCTGACGCAAAGAAATTAGCCCTTCAAAGAAAGGGCAGTCTTTTTTTGAAGGGACTGAAAGCACCGACTTTAGAACTCGTGAAAGAGATCGTGAAGCACGAAGGCAATTCGCTCAGCTTTGGAGTCATTGATGATAAGAATCGCGAGCTTGTTAAGGAATTGAGCAAGTATCCTAGACTGCTTCGCTTTGAAGGTATGACAGCGCTCACAAAGGAGTTCGCCGAAGAGATTGGGGCTCACGAAGGAGTGCTTCGGTTAGATCAATTAACATCATTGGATGCCAAGCTCCTACCAATCCTCGCGGCGCATCGCGGACCGGTCGTTGTTCCAGCGAAGTGGCAGGGGGCGTTGAATGAACTGAGAACCAAGCCAGCCCTGAAGTTTCAAAAATTCGTCCTTGGAGGGAGGGTTAGCTCCTGCCGTTATCTCTGTTTTCTAACAGAAGAGTTAGCCGAATACATTGTCAAAAGCAGAAGTGGTGAACTGAGCTTAGATTTCCTTCAAGAATTGACCCCTAATGTTGCCGAAAAATTATTGGGGTATCGCGGGAACTTGTCATTTCCTGGACTTAAAAAACTAAGCCCTGAAACAGCGCGAATCTTGGCGCGTCATGGCACCAAAGACCTGAAATTTGGAGCGTTGACGAACTGTCCTATTCCTGTGTTGACAGAACTTGTTAAACACAAGGGATGGCTTTGCTTTGATGCCATGACGACGCTCACTGTTGAGGAAGGGCGGTGCCTTGGGCAGCACGGTGGAGGGCTCCGCTTTAGAGCACTGAAATCACTGCCGCCCGAGGCTGCAGCACAGCTCGCGAAGCACAAGAGCAGCCTGAGGATCGCGGTCTTGGAGGGCTTTAGCGATGAGGCGCTTCAGGCCCTGGCGATGCACAAAGGGAGGTTGCACATTGACGGAAGCCGCTCCATTTCAGCGAGAGTGGCCAAGGGGCTTCGTGATCATAAGGGCACCTTGAGTTTAGATGCTCTGGAGACTTTGGGCGTTAAAGCGACTTCTGAACTGGCCAAGAAGTCTGACGGAAGTATCTGGTTCGGACGCTTACGTCAATTGACTCCAAAGTTTGCGAAAGCCATCGCCCCGCGGGAGAAGGCGAGTTTATTCTTCAATGCGATTCGGACGCTACCTTTAGATTCCACGAAAGAAATCGTCAAGTTCAAGGGTGATTGGTTAATCTTTGACGGTCTAACGACATTGAGCCCAGAACAGGCCCAACTCTTCGCGACTTTTCCAAAGCACCTGCGCTTTTGGGGCATGAGGTCCCTACCCTTGGAGTCGGCGAAGGCGCTGGCGAAACACAAAGGAGTCATTCGCATTGGTCGGGTGCATAAATTCCCACAGGAGACGGTGAAAGCCTTCCTCGCGCATGAGGGAGAGAGGATTCACTTTCACTATCTAAAGAAGCTCACCGTTAAATTCGCCAAGTTGCTGGCACAATATAAAGGCGGAATCGGCCTGGACGATATTCGGGAGCTCTCTGTCGAGAGCGCTCGGGAGCTTGTGAAGCACAAGGGCCCTTACCTTTGGATCACAAAGATAAAGACTCTTAGCCCTGAACTAGCAAGGGTCCTCTCAAGCTATCCTGGGTCTTTGTCTTTGCATGGCTTGGAGGATATTTCTGACGAAATTGCTAAAATACTGGCAAAGCGGGTTGGTAAGACTTACTCCAATGACCAAACCCTAAAGAAAATTAATTCATTTAAATCGACGAAGTAGAATCTGGCGCGGCGAAGATTCTGAGAAGGGACGCCCAAGCGTGGACAAAATCAAAAAGAGCGCTGAAGAGTGGAAAGAACAATTGTCTCCAGAAGAGTTTCGCGTGGCCCGCGAAGCGGGCACTGAGAGAGCGTTCACCGGTCGCTATTGGGATAGCAAAACAGTCGGCACCTATGTCTGTGTCTGCTGCGAACTCGAACTGTTCCGCTCCGATGCCAAGTTCGACTCTGGCTGCGGTTGGCCTAGCTTCTTCGAACCCTTAGAAGGCGCACACTTAATTGAAAAGTCTGATACCACTTTAGGAATGCGCCGGGTCGAGATTCTCTGTTCGCGTTGCGACGCCCACATGGGCCACGTTTTCCCCGACGGTCCTCCGCCCACAGGCATCCGCTACTGCATTAATTCAGTGTCTCTCAAATTAAAGCCAGACGCCGAGTAAATCATCACAATAAGTGAAGACATTAGTAAGCAATTCGACCAGCGCTGTTCGGGGTGTTCTTCAATTTGGACATGGGCTTCGCACTGTTTTTATGAATGATCAAGATTGAAGGCAACGCTGTCAGAACTCAATTTTCTTGGTGATCTTTACCAGTTGTTGAGAAGCTCATTTGTCCGAGCCGAGGTTGAAGAGTTTGGCGACAATGTCAATGAATGGGCTCTGCTCATTATCGCCGCGAGGTCCACTGTTTGACGAAAGGATGACCGTGAGGGCAATAGCAAGAACGACTCCTCCGATCGTCAATGGAGTTTTTAGATCCTCTGAGCCAAAGTAGTTGATCGCGGCGAGCGCCCCTATAATCATCAAAATAATGACAATGATAAATGGCCAATTGTCGACCTTGGGTTCTTCAGAGCCTTGATTAGATTCATCTTTGAAGTCCCTTCGGTTTCGATTCATTTCAGTGCCGTTCATCTTGGTTTTCGCCGAAGTCAAACAATCCGAGAGCCCAAAGGGTATAGAGGACCGATGCGATGGCGATGGTGATCATTATAAAATGGAGAGAATAAAGGGCGGCATCAGGGTTGATGAATCCCGGAATGATAAGCGCTGCGGAGATGGCTGGGATTGTTACAGCAGGACGGAGATACCAGGGCTTCAATCGTTCGATCTGCTGCCGTACCTCTCGCTCGGCGTCCACTCGTCTCTTCCAAGCCTGGATACGGCGATTCTGCCGAGCTTTGACTCGCGCTTGCTTTTCTTGCCGCTTCTTCTCTTTCTTTCGCCGTTGCTTCTCGCGACCCATTTACTCTATTTTCATTTGGCGGTTGGAAAGTGTGAATGAGGAAGAGTGCTATCGAGAAATGTAGAGTGATTCTCTCAATCTACTTTAATAGTCATCTCCTGACGGCTGAATGTCATGGACCGCGATTACTAAAATGATAATTGCGGCGACGATTCCAGCATTGATTTTTATCATCAATCTAAAATCTTCGATCGGACTCCAATAATTTGGGATTACAACGATTGGAAGCGAAAGAAGTATGACGGATTTGGGGTAGTTTTGGATTGGCCATAACAACCTTGTTAGGAAGTGGGGTTTGTTTTCTAAACTATCCGAATTTATTGAGCATTCATCTGAGCTTTGGTCTTCCTGGCTTGGTGTCTCTTGTCCCGTGGAATCGAGGGCTGTCTTTGGCTTCTTGTTCTTCTTCCGACTCATTGGTCCCCCAAGCGGTGAATTATGAAGTCTCCAAAATACGAAAATGGTGTCTTAGTAAGCAATGAGGAACTGTGGCAGGCACTCAAAAAAGGGCCTGAACGAAAAGTGAGCGCTTCAAAGAGCGCTCACTTCATGAAAGATTGAATGGGTGTTCAATTCTCGCTGAGTCGCTCCAATTCTCTTTGAGCAAAGCGAGAAGCTGGGCTGCGTCCCTGGACTTTTTCGAGTTCTAATCGGGCTGCGTCGAAGTCGTTGCTGCGAAGCTTTAGCAACGCCAATTGCACTCGTGCTGCGTCTTTGAGCCAAGGCTCCTTGGACCGAATAAGAATGGCTTGGAATGCCTTCGTCCCTTTTAGTGCAGGGATCTTATTGAACGCTAGAGCAAGCTGAGGATCGGGCTGAGGCATTGGATCGAAGTTCTCAATACCTTTTCTCGGGCCCTGAGCTTTGCTTGGGCGTTTCTTGAGCGACTTGAGATGTGTGTATTCTGCAATGGCCTTCGCCGTAACTCGGGAGGCGGGGAAGTCATAGATGATCTTAGCGAGGCCTTGTTCTCGTGACTTCGCGTTCGAGGGAAGTTTAATAAAGCGCCAGAGAGCCTTTAGGTCGTCGTGAGATTCTGTGACTAACTCGTGAGACTCCTCGCTGCTACTGCCGTCTTTAATAATCTTCTGAAGTAAGCGCTCGGCTTCCTCCCATTTATGCTGTTCCAAAGCGGTATTCGCATCGAGACGGATCTCGGCTAATTGCTTTTGACTAACCGCCGCACTCGGCCATAGCGTCGCGACAAAAGCCCCGGTAAATATGAGTAAGAACGCCGCCGCACACTTCATCAGAAAGCTAGGGAATCTTATCGGTTGGAGATTAGACTGCGGCTTCTTGCTTTGAACGGACGCAAGCACAGAGTCTTTCAAACCATTCCAGCGCTCCGGACTGGGGCGGGGAATCGGCGCGAGGTCGAGCAACTTTTGCAGAGCTTTGACCTCATTCATTCGAGTTTGGCAGTTCTCGCAATCCGCAAGATGCTTCTCTAAATCAGGAGAAATAAGCTTTTCCCCCGAATCGGAGACGATGTCTGCCTCGAAATCGGGGCAGGCCTCGGTGCTCTGTTGCAACGCGATCTCCGAGAGAACATCCGCCGGCAAATTACTCCAGCGGGTCGGACAGGGCTCAGGGACTTCTAATTTGAGAAGCGCCTTTCCAACAAGATCGAAATCCGACTGAAGTGACTGGCATTCCTTACAAGAAAGGCGATGCGTAAGGAATTCCTCACTCAGCTCACCGTCCTTGTGGACGGAGCTTGGAAGAACGTGAATCGATTCAATGCATGAATCAAGATTCGAAGGTGTCATAGCTCCCTCGATTTCTAATGAGCCTGTTTTGCATAGCGAACCTGCTCAATCCTTTATTTCATCTCAGACACTAGCGATTGCATGGCTTCTAAATCTTTTTTGAGAAGAGTTCGAAGCTTGCGAAAGGCTTGGTGCAACGTCGATTTGACCGTGCCTACAGCACAATCTCTGATTTCTGCGATCTCATTGAGCGACAAGCCCTCATAGTGGCGTAGGGCCACAATACTTCGTTGTCCGGGGGGTAGCTGCTCAATGGCCAACTTCACTTTATCGACCATTATGGTCATTTCATCGGCTTGAAGCGGGTCCGACTCACTAGGAGCGATTCCAAGCATGTCACCCTGGGTTTGGGCAATACGATCTCGCGCTTTTCGATCACGTCCTCGTCGGCGCACCACATCGATGGATAGGTTGGATGTAATGCGGTACGCCCAAGAATAAAAAGACGCGGTCTGATTCCAGTGAGCAATGCTCTTGTGGATTTTAATGAAGGCTTCTTGAACAACATCAAGTGCGTCATCCGCATCCGTCGTGATCCTGTAGGCAAGACGATAAAGCCGTTCTTGGTAAAGCTCGATGAGCTCTCCAAAGACGCTTTCGTCTCCTTGCTTAAAGGCAATCGCTAAGGGGTCATGCTTTGTCATCAAATTCCCAAGAAAGTCGCTGTTTCAAATTAGGACGGCCACAAGATAGCCAAGTTTAGTGGTGTCTGGAAAATTTTCGATAAACCTCTTCGGCGTTCATGCGGTTACATAGATACACTTTCTTTCTTCGATTCAAATCTCTCGGGTACGGTGTCGACACGGTGATGACGAAATCTACAACTTACCTCTCACTCATTGTGAGTCTTTCTATCTTGATCTTTGCTAGCGGCTGCATACGGCGCTCTCGGAAGATCGATGACCCCATTATCACTCGCGGGAATGCACGCAAGCAACCCGATGAGGAGAGGGTTGTCCCCCGGGAATCGACAAAAGCCGACCTTCACTCCTCTGCCTTTTCGCTCCGCAAAACCATGCGTGAAGCCTTGATCGAAAAGGGCAAACCAGGGCAGCTGGAGCATGATTTAGCGGTGATTCACCGCGCTGAAGGCGCTGCTATTCCATTTGATGATGCGAATTTACCCAGTCTCCCGGTGACCGTGAAAGCGGCGGCCGACCGTCTCCAAAAAGCGGCCCTCGCCCCTGGGGGAGGACGTGTCATCCTCGCCCTCCTTTCTGAGTTGCAAACTCGCTCCTGTCCGGTTCGTCACCTCTTTGCCTTGATCCTCGCTCCAGTTCCCGGGAGTGACCTCTCAAGGATTTTGAAGGACCAGGTGAAAGAGGGAAACAGTGAGGAGATGAGGCAATGCGCGGCGGCGGCTTTGGGACAAAGAGACGAACCAGATATCGCCTTGGCGTTGATTCCTGCGTTAGTTGATGAGCAATGCGGAGATGTAGCGGCTGCGTCGATACTTAGGCTGAGCAAAGATCAGCGCCATAGGAATGGGATCGAAGAGGCCGTTTTAAAGTCACTCGCGACGGACGAAGTGACAGTGAAAGCCAGCGTTCGCCTTATCGATCTGAGCGCAAAGTTAAAAATGCGCCAAGCTGGGCAGGTCATGACTCAGTGGTTAGAGCCCGAGGTTGATGTCCGTTTGGCGGTCGCTGCGGCCAAGGCTCTGGCTGATCTACCGAGTCGCTTTGCCACGGCGCAGCTTCGTCACGCCCTGTCTGATCCTCGCGCAGAAGTGAGAGCGGCGGTTATCGAGTCGCTGACCGCGAATCAAGATGTTCTTTCAGCGGAGACTTTTCGGATTCTAGCGAGGCGGGATGCCGACTGGCGAGTACGGCGGGCCTGCGTTCGAGCGTTTGGCCGCCTCATGGATCGACGCTCTGAGGACGCCCTACTTGCATCTCTTGCTGATAGTGCTTGGCAGGTGAGGGTCGCAGCCCTCGAATCATTGAGAGCGCTCAAGTTCTCATCTGCGTTGGTTTCTATCAGGGGGCGTCTCTCCTCACCGATTCCTAGGGAGCGCGTAGCGGCGGTTCTTGCTCTTGGCTCGTTGAAGGATCAAGGTTCTGTGGAGCGTCTGGGAGAGTTGCTTCGTAAGGATGTGATATTGGTGAGAAGCGGAGCCGGCCAAGCGTTAGGCGAGATTGCCAACAGCGCCGCCTTTGCAGAACTTTCGGAGGGAATTGAGAAAAACAAGAGTCAGCGCGTGGTGCTTCTTTCGATCTTTCGCGCTTGTCGTAAACCCGCAGAGAGCAATGGTCTCGCCTCGGTGACTCTTAGAAAAAAAATCTTCGGCATCAGCGGTCCCCTAAAGAGAGACCTTGAACTAAAAACAGCGGCGGTCGTCACTGCTCACAAGCTACTTCACGAGAAGGCTGGCGCTGAGCTGGCAAAACTCGGTGATCAAATGCTTGTCCTTCTCAAGTCCGAGCGCGCTCGCGAGCGGGAGCTGGGACGGACTCAGTTGGTAGAAATCGCCGGCCGAGACTTTGGCTTCGATCCGGATGCGAAGGTCGCTGATCGGGAATCCCTCAGCAGGCAAATTGAGCAATGGTGGGCTTGGAAGCGTTCAAGTCTTTAAAGCCGATTCGCCTGCCGAGTACCTCATAGAACTTCAGTCTTTAAAAAGAAAAGAGCAGGCTCGAAGGCCCGCTCTTCATCTTCGTCAAGTTTTCCCAGCATCGCTGAGGATTAGCTCGCGATCTCTTTCGTCGCCGCAACGAGTTCAAGAGCCGCTTTCTTACCATCAGAGAAATACATGAGGCAGTTGTCCGCCGCGAAGAGCGGATTGGGAATACCGGCAAAACCAGGGCTCAATGAGCGCTTGATAACAACGACGGTGCGAGCCTTATCGACGTCGAGAATCGGCATTCCAGCGATGGGACTGTCTGGATTCTCCCGTCCATCAGGGTTGACCACGTCGTTGGCGCCGAGAACAAGCGCAACGTCTGTTTGCTCGAAGTCCTGATTGATCTCTTCCATAGCCTTGAGCTTCTCATATGGAATATCAACCTCGGCGAGGATAACGTTCATATGTCCAGGCATGCGTCCAGCC
>JARGOJ010000319.1 GCA_029210225.1 Planctomycetota bacterium | reverse complement strand
CACCATTAATGGCGCGCTTCACGCTGGCGAGGCGATCTTTAGGAATGGGGGAGGTATCAATGTCTTTTTTACGGACCTTTGAGCCTTCAAAGTAAGTGGCGAGCCCTTCAATGAACCAGATTTTCGCGCTCCACATATTGCGACCGAGGGCAAGGCCTTGGAATTGGTGGGTGCCTTCATGAAAGAGGGTTCCTTGGGCGCGGCGGCTGTGGAATGAGACGATCTTGCCGTCGGATGTGTAAAATCCGCCGACGCCTTGGCCTTTCCCTGTTTTCTGTCCGAATTCTGGTTGGTTGGCATACATGAAGATGGGGAAGGAGCGAACGATGTCCTTCTTGTAATTGAAGATCTTCTTGAAGGTCACACAGGCCTTGTCCATGGCGGCGGCGTAGGCCTTTGTTTCTTTCATGGGGCCGTTGCTGAAGAAGTTGTAGTAGGTTGACATGTGAGTCGTCGACCAGCCTCCAGCGGCTTTCTTTTGCGCGACGCGAGCTTTGCGCTCTTCGGGGGTTTCTGGTTGGTCCTGGGCGGGGGCGCCAAAGCCGGGGTTTCTGCGGCCGCCAAAAGGAGCGGGGCGGCGGCGCTTCTTCTTGGCGCTAGGGGCGGGCTCTGGTTCGGGCTCGGGGCTAGATCCTAAGCCGCCGCTGAGGACACCTTTCTTCTTCCGCTTCTCCATGCGCTTGAGGTATTCCTCTTTGCTGACCCACTCCTGGCCGTCTTTGAGCAAGCCTTGTTCGTATTTGGCTTTGTCTTCTTTGGTGACCCAGACACCGTTGTAGCGGACATAGCCTTTGGCTTCGTAGTAATCCCGGGCGGGAACCCACTTGCCTTTGAGTTTGCGGTGACCAAGCTCCCAGCGAGCATCGGCGTTGTCGGGGTTCGCGCCGATGACTTTGTAGAAGCAGTCGATGGCTTCTGGGTTGAGTTCTTTTTCCTGGCACCATTCCCCGAGCTTGAGCCAGCCCTTTTCGTCCCAGTCTTTCAGTTTCTTATAACGAGTTTTGTACTCTTGGCGGATGTCGCCATCACGCTCGACTTTGAGGATGTCTTCCCGGGGGATCTTATAAATCGATCCATAGGCTTTGATTTTTACAAAGGCCTTATTCTCCTCGATAATTTTGCCCCGAAGCTTGCCTCCATCCTTCTTATGGATGGTGTCGGCCTGGAGGGGTGAGGAGAGGGTCAGGGTGAGAGTCAGGACTCCCAGGAAGGTCAAAACAAAGAGCTTAGCTGCTGAAATCGAGAAGCGCGGCTTCATGAATATCCTCACTTAAAGAATGATGGTTGAGGCTGTTCTCTCAACGCTTTGGACGACGTAGGAATTCGATCATTCGGTGGAAAAAATGGCGTGTCTTGGTTTTGCCATACTTTTTCCCAGTCCGTCAAAATCTAATGTCTGCCAAATGGTGGTCGCATTTACGAAACTTATACGATAGAGATTCCCATGGTGGTGTGGCTTTGATTGTCATGTTTTTGTAATTTCGTGCGCCCCCATGTAAATCGCTGAGTGTTGTATAACAATGGTCTCCCTGTTGAGCTGAAAAGAAAAGGCATGTCGAGAGGTTCTGACTCTAGTAAGAAGAAGGCGGTCACGCTAAGTGAAGATCCAGACGCGCGGCTGATGTTGCGGGTCCGCGATTCCGATGACCAACAGGCTTTTCAAACTTTGCTTGAGCGCAACCACCAGAATGTCATGAACCTGGCCTGGCGCTATTTCCATGACCGGCAAAAGGCGGAGGATATCGCCCAGGAGACCTTTTTAAGAGTCTATAACGCCCGCAAGTCGTACAAACCTGAAGCCAAGTTTAAGACCTGGTTGCTACGCATCGCCACAAACCTTTGTATCTCAGGCCTTCGCAAGAAGCGCATCCAAGCCCATCGGCTCACCATGGGTGAAGATAACAAAGACCACGAGATCACCGACGACAAAGCCAGCGACCCAGCCTTCGCCCCGGAACAAAGAGAAATCAAAGACCGAGTGCGAGCAGCGGTCGACACCCTCCCCGAACGTCAACGGGTCGCGATAATTCTGAGTCGATTTCATGGATTAACGTACCCAGAGCTAGAAAAAGCTCTCGGTCTCTCCCGCATGGCTTTAAAATCGCTGCTTCACAGAGCCCGGGAAACCCTGAAACAAAGGCTTCTCGACTATATGGACGAAGAAGAAAGAGCCTGATGGTAAAAAGTACAAGAAATTATCGAAACCCCAAGAAAGCGGAGACGTTTGCATAAACGAAGCCTCGGTCTCTAAAAGTCATTAGATGATCGGGCGCAGCTTTTGTAGGAATTGGCTATGGACTGCCGAACTGTTTTAGACATCTTGACCACACTTGGAAGTTCTGGTATCGAGCATGATACTGGGGCTCAGGCTCATATAGAACGCTGCGCTGGCTGCGCAAAGCAGTTCAAGGCTGAGCAGGAGCTTGACGCTCTGCTCGAAACAGAGCTGCCTGGAGTTCCAAGTTCAAGCGCCGCTATGAGCCGAATCATGGCCACCCTATCGAGCTGCCAGGTCTCTGATAGCACGGTGCTCTCTTATATAGATGAGAGCCTCAGCGCCACCGAACGCCGCGATTATCAAGAACACCGAGAGTCTTGTTCCTCATGCCAGTCCCGCGAGGCCTCTCACCTCGAAGTTTGGGCCATGCTTGAGCACGGCTTCCCCGCGGCCCTACCGTACAATCAAGAAGCGATCGACCGTTGCCAGGAGGCTGTCTTTGGATCCCAAAGCGCCGCTCCTCGCCAAAGCCGCTCTCAATCACGGTCTCGATCAAGAAACGGGGGCCTGTCCATTGGTCCTCGCCCCCCGATGACTCTGTATTTCGCAGCCGCCGCCGCTTTCCTCGTGGCCTTCACCCTCGCCGCCCTCTTCTTCAAGCAACCTGAACAGAACGACGTCGCGGAGAACACCCCGCGAGTCAAGGATGTCATCAGGGACAACAATTCAAAGAAGAAGGACTTCGCGCCCCTTCGCGACGCCCTTAAAGAAAACGCTCCTGACGAGGTAAAGAAAACCCCAGAGAAGCAAACTCCCCCTGAAGACAAGTCAAAGAAGACTGATAAGGCTCCAAACCAAACACCAAAAATGGACTTTGCCAAGAACGATCCTGTCAAAGACCCCGTCAAGACAAGTCCTAAAGATCAAGGCTCCAACTCGATGCTCGCGTCTCTTTCTAAGGAAGATCAAGAGCTTATCCTCAACCTCGATATCCTCGAGAAGATGGACGAAGCGGAGAACCTCGACCTCGCTATGGATTCTGACTTAATCGCCGCCATGACCATTGAAGACTTTGGAGATAATTAAGCAATGGGCTGCTCGTTATTCCGATTAAAAATGCTTGCGCTCACTATCCTCGTGCTTGGTGGCATCGCTTCCGCTGAGGATCCGAAGAATCCTTTAGAGGAGAGGGTGAAGCGGTTTAAATCGATGTCTAATGAGGAGAAGCAAGCCCTCAGAGAGCGCTGGAAGCGCCTTCAAGCCATGTCTCCTGAGGAAAAGCAAGCCCTCAGGGAGCGCATCGCCCTTCTCAAGTCTCAATCCTCAAAGAGCAACCCCTATAACGCTCAACGTCAGCGCTTCGCGCAAATGAAGGGCTCTAAGCGCCGCGAATACAAGCGTAAGCATGAAAAGATGCGGCGCATGATGCGGCGCATGATGAACAACCTGCCAGAAGCCGAAAAAGCCCAGCTCAGTAAGCTCTCCCCAAAGAAGCGTCACGAAGCAATGCGGGGAATGTTCAAGCAGCAAATCCTTGAGCGTCGCCTTTCTCGCCTCCCCGAACCTCTTCAGGAGCGCCTCGCGGCTCACATTAGCCAAAAGTCCTTCTCGAAATCTCTTGAGACCTTGCGTCAAGCACACAAGGAATATGGAGAAGTTGCCCAGAAGTATTTCGCTAAGCTGCGCAAGCGCCACGGCAAACAGCTCTTCGCCATCGCCGAACAATCTCGTCGCCGGAGAGAATCACCCGCTCAACTGACAAAGCGCTATGAGGACTTCCTCGCCCGCGTCTCCCCCAAGCTCTCGAAAGACCGCCGCGCCATCCTCGCTTATATGCTGACTCATCCAAAGCGCTCCGGACGCCATTCACCAGGTCGAACGAAACCCGGCCGAGGCAAAGGCGACTCTGGCAAAGGCCCTGGGAAATCCGGCCCAAGACGTGGAATGGGCCGCCGAGGCAAAGGCTCGAAAGAAGGCCCAAGCACTCCTGGCAACAATCGTCGACAAAAGTAATAGCTCGCGTCTTCTTAAAGAATTCTCAATCACTGTCCCAAGCTCAATTTGACAGAGCCTTGCGAACGCTCTCGGCCAGGTCCTTCGCCTCATCATTGTTTAATTTGCCTTGCTTCCAGCCAGTTCTTAATCCATCACCAGGCTCCCTTGGGACGATGTGAAAATGGACATGGGGCACTTCTTGCCCAGCAATTGGACCGTTGTTCACAATTAAGTTGTAGTCCTTGCCACCCAAAGCCGTCGTCATAGCCTGACCCACTCTCTTGACCGATTTAATCAATGCGCCAAGCATTTCATCCGGCACGTCTTCAATGTATTGATACTCTTCCTTGCAAATCACCAAGCAATGTCCTTTTGAGACTGGATTGATATCGAGGAAAGCAAGGGTAAGATCGTCTTCGAAGAGCTTGTAACAAGGCAAGTCACCGCGAACAATTTTCGTGAAGATAGAGTCTTCTGACATGGGAGAGCATCCTTTAAGAACAGCTAAAACTAAGCGTTAAGTATGCCAAGCCTCCTTCTCAGTACCAAGAGTCATGAAGGAAAGCAGAGCGCCCACAGGTCGAAGGAAAGCGCAGCTCGGCTACAAAGCTTTAGGAAATCAATCTGAGAGTCTTTCCCCTTGTCTTTTACCCAGCAGCCCTTCACCATAACTAAGAGGCAAGCCTGTTCAACGCCATTCGGAGACCAGAGACAAAGCATGAAAAAGTTCATCCCGATCCTCTCTCTATGTGCCTTCGCAATTGGAGTCGTTGCTCTCCTCTTCTACTCTGTGGACGACAGTAAGACAAGCATTCCTAAGTTCTCAGGGACGAAGACTCAAAAGAACCAAAAGAAGATTGATCGACCACGCATTAAGACTCCGATTAAAGAGACTGACGAACAAACCGCTCCGATCAAGCAGAGCTTTAACAAAACAACGAACAGTCAGACCACAAAAGACACCAAGAAAGAGCCAATCCGGGTTGAGTTTAGAACCTTCCTCCCCAACGGCAAGCTTTACGACATGCCTGTCCAAGTGGAGCAGAACGGCGAGATATTCGGTGGCACCGAAATGATCCTTGCGGGGGTCCCCTTCTTTTTACAGCCAGGAGAAGCGGTCGCCTTTTGTACGGTCGACTCATTGCTCAGAAACATTGGTCATGGTCAAAGTGACCCCCTTACTTTCTTAGTCACAGGGAAGCCTAAACAATTTGTCGACCTCACTCTCAGGGAGTGTCCAGGCTATTACATTGACTTGAAAAATGGCGATCCAAAGAATGACGCAAAGATTTACTACGATGTGATCTACGACAAGACCGGGCAAATGACCGACGCTCAAGTCAAAAACGCCGCAATCATGAGCGATTTCATGGCGAAGCTCCCCGAGTTCAAACTCAATATTGACCCTGGGCTTTACTACATTGTCGCTTCTTCTGTGCCCTATCGAATTGAATTCGTCAAACAAATCAATGTTGGAACCCGCTTTGAATCGCGGTCTTTCAAGCTCCCCAAGGCCCTAGGCGACGACTATTGGCGTTTCGTGAAAGTTCTGAATCTCCTTGGTAAGCCCATCACGACCGCTCGATTCCGTGTCAGTCATAATTTCATCTCAAGGGATGACGTCCTCGGCAATCGTCACAATTTTACCCCGGTCACAAAACATCTCGGACACGGTCTCTACAAGGTCAAGATCCCCCTGACCCAAAACGGTGTAAAAGACTATAGGTCCAGCATCCTGACAACCTATCTAGAAGACAAAGTCGCGGCGATCACTCCATTCAAATTGGATCAAAACAACATTGAAGTCTTGCTCTTGGGCAAGGGAGACATTGAATTTTCTATCGGGTTAAAGGGTCGCAACAATCAACAGACAAACGTCGTCATCGAGGGCCCGGAGATCAAGATTGACTGCATTTACCCCGAGAAAAAGATTGTCAGAGACCTCAACGCTGGAAAATACCTCATCAAAGTCTTTCTAAGGCAAAGCGAGGCGATCCCCCTTCAAAGAGAAGCCCTTCGTCGGGTGCTGGTTTACCAGAAATGGATAGACCTGAAGCAAGGCGAGAACAAGCTATCTGTATCAATTGAAGTGTACGATCGAGTTATACAAACAAAGACTCCGAAATCCTTGGTCGTCGTCTTTCAAAAGAATGGACAGAGAGACCATCCCTGGCTCGCCAATACCGACGCTGATGGTCGGGTAAAGCTTGAAAATCTAATCCCAGGTGAATACCTATTAGAGATAGCTAAGAGCAAGGAGAAAGTGGCCTTTACTGTGCCCTGAGCGGCTCAGAGATCGAAGCAAAGTCAGAAAACAGCCATAGAAGACAGCTTCTTGAGGCCCTGCGACTATTCTCAAGAATGAGAATAAACTCGCGTTCAGATTATCACCGCTGAGAATTTGAGAGCCTCAGCAAGCCTAGAATCGACTCTTTGAGATATAGCGGTGCCCACATCCTCTCAAGCTAGAGAGTGAGCGTTTCTCCTCTGAACCCGAACAAAAAAAAGCGTAGACCTGAAGCCTCAGGGCGTCCGCTCTCCACGACGGGCACGATTATTGCACACCCTGTTAACGCTGCGCGAGCTTCGATGCTTCCTTTGTCGGATTCGAGCGCTACTTTCAGTCAATTGTATATCGGAAGTGACCTTTCATATGGCAACAATACTCTTCATTGATTCCGACACTCATTTGAAGTCATCACTGACAAAATTCTGCCAAGACAAACACGAGTTGTTTCTCTTTGATAAGTGGGCCCAGGCCGTGAGCTGCATGGCTCGAAAGAAAATCGACCTCGCAATCATCGGAACGAAAATCGCTGGATTTGACTGTAAACAAATCGTTCAAATGGTTCGCCCGTCCGTCAAAGGAAAGGTCTTAGTTGCTGGGGCAGAGGAAGAATCCCGAAGCATTGCGAGAAAATACAACGCCGATGGATACATTTGCAAAAACCAAAGCGGTCAACAAATCAAAGAACGCCTCTCGACCTATTTAGTACCCAATGAGAAATTGGAAGGTACTAAAATTGCCAAGTCAACCCGAGACTTTCTGAAACCCGCCGGTCCCTCAGCTGAAGAACAGACAGACTACTCCGTACTTTCTAAACTCCTTTTAGAGAATCGGTCAGCGACGACCTTCATTCGATTGGCGCGGACCTCTGGAAATCTCTCCAGGGAAGAGTTCGTTCAGAGACATAAACATTGCAGCCTTCAATTAATTAAAGACGCCGAAACATTGCAGTCCGGAGCGTTCAAGCAAACACGTATTTATGACAGAAGCCAATTGACAAAGCAGCGCCATAGTACTGGCGAGAGCGTCATTATTCCCCTGGATAAAAAAGTCATGACTGTTGGCCGGTCGGCAAGCTGCGATATCAGGATTCGCGACAATCGAATCTCAAAGTTTCACGCTTACATTCGTTGTGATTCGCAAAACAACTGGTCCATTCAAGATTCCAACTCCACCAACGGTACTTTTATCTCTAGCGAAAGGATCGCTCCCGACAGCTCTTTCATATTGAATAGCAGGATCACCTTACGATTTAGTGACTTCTGCAGCTTCAAGTTCATGACTCCAGAATTGACGTTCATCAACATGAAGTATTACAAATAAAGACGCTTCCTGAGAGAGCCATAGACGAAACAAGATCGGTCAACGATCATTCGCGACCAATACGGGTCGCCGGGGGCGCACGCTATGACTGCGGCTTTGGCTTTGCCATCGCCGTGAATCGGCTCCAATGAGCCCTCAATCATTCTTCTTAGAGTAAAATAGCGCGAGGACGGGAGATCCGTCGACAAACTCAACGACATCAATCAGGAAGAGATCTCTTGAACCCGCAATTAGACAAGTTCAAAGCTCTAGTCAAAGCGGACGGCTTAAACCTCGTCGGAGTCATCCCAAGCCAGACCGCGAGGAAATCCTGGAATGGCCTGCCTACATACGCCTATCCTGACGCGGGGTCTTTCCTCTTAATTGGCTCCGGGGGACGCGGCCATTGGGACTTTGTTCAAACCCAGAATACAAAGGGCGAGCACCCCATCGAAGAGACCGCTTGGGCCAGCGTTCGCAAGGCCCTCCCTTCATTCATTCCCGGGGCCCGGCTCTTGTCTCAAAAAGAGAGCTATGGCTTTGACTTACGGAGCCTGGCAGTCCAAGCGGGCTTTGGCACTCTCAGCCCCCATTTGCTCTTGGTCCTTCACCCCAAATACGGTCCTTGGATCAGCCTCCGTGCGCTGCTTTATTGCCCCGCCGACCTTGAACCAGCCACTCCCATTCCCGACTATCAACCTTGTCAGAGCTGCGACAAGCCCTGCCTGACAGCCTGCCCCGTCGGCGCCTATAGCCTCGACAACGCTTGGAATGTTCATAAGTGCGCGAATCATCGCTTGGACGAAGAGACCCCCGAAGACCATTGCGCGTCTCAATGTCACGTCCGTCTTGCCTGCCCTGTGGGGAGAGAGCACGCCTATTCCCAAGGCGA
>JARGOJ010000318.1 GCA_029210225.1 Planctomycetota bacterium | reverse complement strand
GGATTCGGAGGGCCATCCAGGCGCCAACATATTCCCGGAGCGACTGCTCGACGCGAAGCTCTTGAGACCACTCTATATTGTATCCAAGGGTGCGAGCATCAATGCACGGGCGCGGGATTTCCAGGCGGTCATCGACCTGAACTGTTTTGAGCTCAATGACTCGTCCACCGGCGAGCCAAGACAAGATGATGTTTTGTATCAACTGTGACTGAGGACCCGCGGCAGGACCAGCCGCAGTCTCCGCACGTTCTCCATGAAAGGAAACAGAGAGGTCTCGGGCGGCGTTCGGGCGCCAAAAGTTTCGCTCCTTCAAATCGAAAATGGAACGGCGTTCTCGCCATTCATGGAAGGCTCGAAAGAGGAGAACTGAGAGAGAGCTTGGGTGCAACTCAGCCACAGAGGTGTCCTTTCTTCCCCGCTAGGATCTTTTACAAAAGACGGAGAAACATAGAGTCCCGGGGCCTTGTTGGGGCGCCTCGACCAAAATGATTTTGACAAGCAGGGTATATAACGCGTCCTAGCTTGACTATCTGGTAAAATTTATAGCGTCTTTTGGCCCAGACCAAAAATTGCGCATGGATTTGCCGAGAGGAATTTCTTTGGCTAGAGGCTTGCGCGAACGGTTTTACATACCAAGTATTGGAACATGACACAAAGCGAATCAAATCTCAAGGACGACCTGAACGACGGTGGTTCAGCTGAAAGCAAGGGGCCACAGACAGTGGATGAGTTGAGCAAGATAACCCGTGCCCTGAATACCCGATTTGAAGGTGGGAAAGTGACCGCGCTTGCCGAGGGAGGCAAGGTCCTCCTCATGATCCAAGACGCCCCCGATGAGCTACGGCGCCTTGCCGATGAAATGGAGCGAATTGGGGTTTCAGAGATCAAAGCCTTCGTGGCCTATGCTCGTCCTCCGCAAAAAGAACTGTCGGTGCCCTCAAAGAACGAAGCCAGGAAAGACTCCAGTAAGAGTCAAGATACAAGCCCAAAAGAGTCGACATCTTAGAATCAGAGAAGAGCAGTGAGGCATTCGGGAAAACTTCCCAAAATGCTCAACCTGAGGAAAGCAATGAAGGAAACTTGAGCGCTCATGATGGAACGAACCCACGGAGACCGCTTGCCGCCTCCCGCACTTTGGCGGCCTAGGGGGTCATAGTGGAACGGTCTAAAACAGGGGGAGGCGGAACACGCCTTCGCTCGAAAGACATGCTCGGCCGGGTCGTCGGAGGCTTTCGTATCGAATCCCTTGTTGGAAAAGGGAGCTCTGGGGTTGTTTTTCGCGCTGTCCAGGAATCCATTGAGCGCCCGGTCGCCCTCAAAATCCTCACGTCAAAGTGGGCCAGCGATCCAACAAACCTCGCCCGCTTTCGTCGTGAAGCCATCTCCGCCGCTCGCATCTCTCACCCCAATGTGGTCTCCGTCATCGATTATGGTGAAAGCTCTGGCCTCTTTTATATGGCTATGACGTACATCGAGGGGCAGTCCCTCAGCGCTATCCTCAAGAGTCAAAGCGCCATTCCGCTCCCCCACGTGTCTCGCATCGGCTTTCAAATGGGAACAGCCCTCGCCGCGATCGATCAAGTCGGCCTCATTCACCGGGATATCAAGCCAGCCAACATCATGATCGCCAGCCGCGATAGCGGCGCTTACCTCACCGACCTCGGCCTCGCCAAAGCGACGGACAACTCTCAAGACATTACTCTCAAAGGTTTCACCGTCGGAACCCCCAACTATATCGCGCCCGAACAAGCCCTCGCTGAAGAAGAGTTGACCATCGCCTGCGACATCTACTCCCTGGGCGCCACGCTCTATCACGCCGCCACCGGAAAGCTGCTCTTTCAACGCAGCAACGCCTTTCAAGTCATGAAGGCGCACGTCAAAGAGAAGCCCAAAGACCCGAGAGAGATAAACCCTCAACTTCCCCCACAAATGGCCGGTTTGCTTCTCGCCATGGTGGAGAAAGCCCCAGTCAATCGACCCCATCCAACCGAAGTCGCGACGATTTTTGGTGAGGTCCTCGAATCGTTGACCGGTATGAAATCCCTAGGGTCCTCAAACATCTCTGCGAGCACCTCGGAGCGCATCGCCCTCTATACAGACGGCAAGCGAGCAAAGAGCAGCGCCCCCGCGACCGAAGCCCGAGCAACGCGATCTAAAACCACGAAGAACGTGAAGTCCCAGAGCAAAAAGACCTCGAAGAAATCGAAGCGATCAAAAGTTCAAAAGCTGACTAAAACGCACAAAAAACCAAAGTCGGAGGGACGGGTCGTCCAGCGCGAAAACATTGAGGAATCGGCCAGCTCTCCGCTTGTGCCGATTCTGCTGACCATCGCGCTTCTGCTCGCCCTGGTCACTGTTCTTCTTCTCCTCTTTCAGCCATAATTGTTGGCCGAAGCATGAATCAACGACCACACCCGGCGTTTCATGAATGGGACGGGTTTAAGACGACGCTTCGCTAAGATGATTGCCAGCGTTGGTCCGGACTTTGCTTAACCTGTCACGCAGCTGTGAATCGTTTCAGAAAACCACCGTTTGCTGCCACAGCCTCACAAAAATGTCGAACAAAACCAACATGTGTGTTCGATAGAATGAGGCTCAAGCAAACTCGATAGGAGACCGTCATGAACACAAGAAAGATAGCCCCTCTACTCCTTTTCTTCCTTGGACTTCTCCTTCCTTTACTCCCCCAAAATGCCTTCGCTCAGGGAAAACTCGCCCCTGGCGATCAGGTTCCCGATTACACTTTCAAAACCCTCGCGGGCAAAACAGTGAAGCTGAGCCAGTTCAAGGGCAAGAACATTGTTCTGGCGTTTATGGTTCATGGATCAGGCGCCTGTCACTCATTTGCGCCCAAGCTTGAAAAGGACATTTGGCGAGCCTTTAAAGGCCGGAATACGGTTGTCTTGGGTGTCTTAGTGAGAGCCCGCAAAGCCAAGCAGTTCAAACAGTCTCATGGCCTTAGCTTTCCAGTCGCCGTGGACAATCGACTGGCGGCGAAGTTCCCGAGCGATGGTTATCCATTTGTCGCTATATTAGATGGAAAGGGCTGCTTCCGCTTTAGCACAAAGGGTGTCGCTGCCAAACGTATGATCCCACAAATCATAACGAGCCTCAAAAAACTGGGCGCTTAAGTTCTCCCACGGTAAAATAGTCCTTCCTCTTCGCCCTTCATTTGGGATAATCGCCCCGCTATGACCACTCTAGATGAGATTGCCTTCCTCCGTCTTGCCCTTAGGGACGGAACGATTGACTCCGAACATCTCCGCCGAGCATACGTTCACCGCCGGGCCGGACGCACGAAGAGATCAATCCCCAGGCTCTTACTCAAAAATAGACTTGTCCCACGCCCGCTTCTGGAGAACCTATGCGAGGCGGCGGTCGATGAGGCATTGACTGTGAGCGCGGAAATCCGCACTCCTGAAAATCATGAAGCGCTGCTCCGCATCCTCGCTTCCGACCCCGAGAATCCCCAGGCTCAAAACATTCGCCTCGGCCTTTGCATTCTCAAAGAGTGCGTTGGCGTCGGGGGCGAAGCCTGCGTTTTCCGCGCCTACCATGTCGCGTTTCAGCACGATGTCGTCGTCAAAGCACTGCTCCCAGGGGCTCGACGCAAAGCCGCTGGACTCGAACGACTTCGAAAAGAAGCCGAGATTTGCTCACGCCTCACCCATCCAGCCATCTCTCGGGTTTACGACTTCGACGTCTCTGGAATGACCCCCTACGTGGTCTTTGAATATGTCGAGGGCGAAACGCTCCATAGCCGGATTGAGCGCTTTGGCCGATTGACGGCAGCAGAGGTCGTCTCCCTCGGGACACAAGTGGCGCTGGGTCTTCACGCGGCCCATGAGGACGGCCTGCTCCACCGCGACATCAAGCCCTCGAATATCATGGTGAGCACCGCTGGTAAGGCAAAAATTATCGACTTTGGCTTCGCCAGAGACCTCTCAGTCCCCGGACACATCACCGCCACGGGTTTTATCGTCGGAACACCCTATTACACAGCCCCGGAGTATGGTCAGGATCATCCCATCGACGGTCGCGCCGACCTCTATTCCCTTGGCGTGACGCTCTACTATGCGCTGACCGGTGTGCTGCCGTTTGAGTCACGAAGCATCGTTCGACTCCTAGCGATGCACCTCCAAGATGATTTCCCGCCTGTCACCAAACACGTCTCTGACGCTCCTCCCCGCCTAGCCAGGATCATCGAGAAGCTCCTCTCAAAGGACCCGTCAGAGCGGTTCGCAAATGCGGCTCAGCTCGCGGAGCAACTTCAGCGGCGAGAAACGCTGAAGCCCGGAACTCAAGTCATCACATTGGATCATGTGGCGACAAGCAACCCATCCGCCGAGATTCCGATTCTCAATGAGAGTGAGGAGACGCGGGCTTATACGATTTCGGATGAAGAGCCAGACGAGCTCTCCCAATACGACTATATCCCTCAACAGCTTCTCCAGACCTTCATTGAAGCGGATGAGCCTAAGGAGGACGGGCCGTCTCCAAGACGATTCTTCTATCCGGGATGTGGCCGTGGTGATAATGGTTTGGAAGACGATGTTCTTGGCTCCAATAGTCAAAGCCGACAACGAGATAGCTTGCCACGATCGGAAGATAACCTGCCCTCCATCGGGCCAAGCAAATCTAAATCTATGCAAAAATGGGGGCGCAAAGGAGATTCCCCTAACGAGAACGAAACTGCGGCGAGCGCATCCCCATCTAGTTTAGGGAAGAAGAGCCGAGGCTCCAAGCGGATCAAGAGCCAAGGCAAAATGCGCAGCGTGTCTTCCGATGGGAAGGGCGATAAGCGGGTCTATTGCGCGGCCTGTGAAGAGCCGGTCAAGAAGGCCAAGAAGATACTCGGTAACATCGTTTGCCTTCCCTGCGCCGAGCACGTCGCCGAGCATCGTATCTGCACCGCTTGCTTCGGCCGTGTTTCAGAGAAGCAGGAGCGCTCTTGCGTCTTCCGCAAGGGCGTCTACTGCCCGTTTTGCGCCAAGCGTGTGATTCTCTATTGCTCCCACTGCCGCGATCGCTTCCCCCTCAAAGACATTGCTCGCGGCGCCGCTCGGGAGATTGAAGGAAAGCCCTATTGCACGCGGTGCTCGAAAACGGCTGTCGGATCGGATTCGCCAGCTCCTGAGTCTCGGGGGAAAGCCGAGAGCGGCCGCAACCGGCCGGTTGTGAGTCGTCGCGTTCGGGCCCGGAGCGGACGTATTAGTCGTCGCGGACGTCGTCGTCGCTGATCGATCATGGTTGATTCCCGCTTAGCTCGTTCCTTTTTTAATCGCGCTCCGACCCTTGTCGCGAGGGAGCTTCTGGGGAAGGTCCTCATCGTCGATGGTATCGGGGGCCTGATTACAGAGACCGAGGCTTACGACGGCGCGAACGATCCAGCAGCTCATACTTATCGAGGAGAAACCCAGCGAAATCGTTCGATGTTCCAAAGAGCCGGCACTCTCTACGTCTATCGAATCCACCGTTCTTTTTGCATGAACACCGTGGCGCGTCGGAAGGGGCAGGGAGCCGGAGTTTTGATTCGAGGCATCGCCCCACGGATTGGTCTTGAAGTGATCAAATCGCGCCGTGGTGGACGTCCGAAGCGGTCCTGGTGCGATGGTCCTGGGAAACTGACGCAAGCCTTGGGGATTTCGTTAGAGGATGACGGGACCGACCTTCTAAGTAAGAAGAGCCGGGTTCGCCTTTTGGACTCGAAGCTCGACATCTCGGAGGACCTCATCGAGGTGACCCCCCGCATAGGGATCTCGAAGGCCAAGGATTTTCCCTGGCGCTTCGTTCTTCCCAAGGCTCCTCCCTGGCCCTAGAGCAGCGCTCCCGAGCTGTCTTGAAGCTCCTTTCTATAAGGTCCTGCGGGTTTGTAGAGTCGAAAGAGGACCTCGTCGCCATCGTAGAAGGTGAGCATTCCTTCGCCGTGAAAGTCGCCGATTTCGGCGGCTTTGATTCGGCTCCAATCGATATGAATATGATTGGTGCCGTCACCCATGCACAGTCGGTCTTCACTGTCCAGGGATCGGACTTGGAACTCTCCGACAATGTTCGCGCTAATGCCCTTTGGTCCTGCGGCAAAAATGAGCGTGCCTTCGTGTTCGAGGGCTTTGAAGAGTTGACGTTGCTTGTTTGAAACGATGCGTGACGACATGGTGTAGGACTTTCGTTGAAGAGTTGGCAGGACTTAGACTGCGGAGGTCTGCGTCGCGGGGGAGTAGTCATTCTTCAATTTGGGATCTTCAGTGAGGTACTCGACGAACTCCCATTCGAAGCCCGTGGGGTCTAGGAAGTAGGCCCGGCGGCGATAGGGCCCCTCAGCGTGAAGATCCTGCTGTTGATAGCCAGCGTCGGTCAAGCGCTTGATGAGGGCGTTTAGGTCTTCGGTCACAAAGCCAAAGTGATTGACACCGATATCCCGGTATGGAGTCCGTTCTACGTCTGGTCTTCCAGAGACATCTTCCATAGCGATATATTGGTGGTCATTTCCGATGTGAATCCAACGCCTCTGTCCTTCTTCAACATTAGCAAAGCCTTGGTGGCGAACTCTGAATTCGGGAATCGCCATAAGAAGGAAGTCTTTGGCGACGTCTATATCTTTAACCGTGATATTTGCGTGTTCTAAGTGAATCATTTGAGTCTCCTTTGTTCGTGTTGCCAAAGAACTAAGCGAATAAGGAGCCAAAGTGACTACGAGTTTTTGTGTGTGCCAGTGACCGTTTGTTTTACTTGCTTGAAAGTAGGTGGCTGTGAAATCCGGCCATTTTTTTCTGCCTGAGGCCACTGATATATAGGTGTTTTGGTGCGGTGCCTCGGAAATGTCGGTCGCTTTAAAATAGAAAAAGCCCGCCAAGTCGGAGACAGGCGAGCAATCAGAAACTGTGATCGAGCTTGGAGCTAGAAGGGCAGTGGTCCGCGGGACTCTTCCCAATCCTTCAGTTCGACCATGTCGATCGCGTTCCAGGGGCAACCATCGTTATACATGCCGTCGATGCCTTTTGAGGTGCACTTATTGCAACCGATGCATTTCAGGGGATCGACCCAAATGCGATTAAAGCTCGGGGCTGCTTCGTTGACGATGTAAATCATGCAGTCGTTGACAGGGCACAGGTCCTGGCAAACAGGGGAACCGGCGCAACCTGTACAACACTCATTGATAGCAGCGAGCTTCTTAGGTTTACGTTTACGTTTCTTTGCTGGCTTGGCCATTGTTCTCACGCTCCTGAGTGATGGTGAAACGAAGCTTAGAATGGATAAAGAGCCTCGTCACATGGCGCATATTATAGACAGACTCCGTCGCCCCGCAAGATCTGGATGGCGGAGCATTTAGGAAAAAGCGCGTATGTGAAAAGACAAAGTCTAAAGAAAGTTCACACCTCGACGATTTCTAAACCTTCCTCGGGTCCGATAAAACTCATTGGGTCGAGCCCATACAGCGCCGCGACCTTACTGAAAACCTCGGCAACTATACTGTTCGGAGTCGATGCACCGCTCGTGACCCCAAGCCGCAAAGGCTTGTTATCGGGGCGCCAATTCGTCGCGACGACGGTTTCCGCAGCGCCATGCTCAAGATGCTGAATCGATTCTCCAGAAAGAATCGCCTCCGGACCATCTATATGATACGCCGGAGCAAACTTTCCTGCAATCTTACATAAGTGAGCTGTATTGCTTGAGTTATAGCCGCCAATGACAAGGATTACGTCGAGGGGATGGCGGTTTCCCAGTTTGAGGATCGCGTCCTGACGATCTTGTGTCGCCGAGCAAATAGTGTCGAATTCGCGAAAATTTTCCGAGTGACCATCGCGTTTTAGAACCGCTGCTCCCAACATCACCGAAATTTTCGCCGATTCGTTCGCGAGCATCGTCGTTTGGTTCGCCACACCAATTTTCTCAAGATGAATATCTGGGTCAAAACCTTCAGAGCTGACCGGACCAAATTTCTCAAGGAAAGCCTCCCGATCAAGACCTACACCGAGTATATAGTCGATGACCATCTGCGCCTCAGGCTCATTGCGCGCCACCAGGTAATGTCCGCCCTCACTCAGTGCCCGTGAGACCGTTGCGATGGTTTCTTCGTGGTAATGCTTGCCGTGAACAATCGAGGTGTAGCCATCGCGACCGTAATACTCAACGCGCTTCCAAACATTCATAACCGAGCCGCAGGTCGTGTCGACGATGACCGCGCGCTTTTTCTTGATCTCGTCGATCTGCTCAACCGTCGCGCCAAAAGCGGGCAAGAGGACGATGTCGTCCTCACCAATACTCGAGATGCTATGTCCGTCCTCAAAGAAGCGGAATCCCATCTCCCTGAGGCGGTTGTTCACAAAGGGGTTGTGAATGATCTCGTTAGTGACATAGATCGTCTTATCCGGAAAATGGCGGCGAGCTTCGTAAGCGTAATCAATCGCACGATCGACGCCGTAGCAAAAGCCGAACTCTTCGGCGAGATGGAATTTTATCGGGCCGAGGTCAAGCAAGCCTTGGCGTCCACGAAGCGCTTCAATCAAGCGGCTTCGATAGTCCGCCGCCAGTTCGCCAGCGACCGCCGCCTTCAACCCAAAGCCTTTTTGCACTAAGTCTGGATCACGGGCCACAGGACCTGCCCCTCTCTTCTCAATAAGTCTTTGAATCGGAGTGACACGAAAACTGAAGCGTCCTCGCCAGTCCACTTATGGCTTCAAAGAATTAACTATTTCATCCTCCCTAC
>JARGOJ010000317.1 GCA_029210225.1 Planctomycetota bacterium | reverse complement strand
GGCTCGACGCTTTTGAAATAACTCAAATACAGCGAACTGAATTAGTAAAACGCAGATTCATCTATCTAAGACATAAGAGAAATAAAAACACGCATCTTTGAATTGCCCAGCAATCCATTGATGACGGTCTTCATATTCCAAGGAAAGAAGACTCAACAAGTCACTTTCCGGGTGATTATAGTGCTGGGGCCACACCTGTTCCCATTCCGAACACAGCCGTTAAGCCCAGCACGCCGATGGTACTATAATGGGAGAGTAGGTCATTGCCCGGGAAACATGAAGCTCCGCAAGGGAAACCTTGTGGGGCTTCTTCTTTTTTAAATGCACTAAAACCAGCGATTTCCCCTCCCAGGGACCATCCCCGTTCCTGAGATCGAAGCATAGCGGAAATCAAGGACTCTCAAGAGAATTTGCTACCATGGACATCCTCACCGACTCCTCAACTCTGTGACCAATTATGAAAAGTCTCAGTCAAAATCAATGGCAGCTTCTCCGCTCTATTATTGGAGTCTTCCTCTTCTCCGTACTCTTTCATACCGCCATCGAAGTCCAACACGAAGACCTCTTCGGGCATGATGGCTATTACCACATCAAGATCGCCAAGCTCTATTCGAATGGCGAGTGTTCTATCTTTGGCGGCGATTTCCCCTGGGCCGCATACAGCAGTTACAACGACGTCCGCCACGATTGGCAACTCGGCTACCACATAGCCCTCATTCCTTTCACATGGTTTGACCTCATGGTCGGTGCTAAGGCTTCCGTGGTTGTTTTTGCCGCGTTCCTCAGCACCGTTATCTTCACACTCTTCAAAATCGAAAAGGTTCGTGGTGCATTCCCCCTCACATGCCTTTTTCTTGTCTCCGCCGCCGACAACATTTGGCGACTGCACCTGCCAAGACCCACAACCCTCTTTCTCGCAGTCTTTCTCATCACTGCCTTCGCTGCCTCTCGGCGTCATCTTTGGGGAACCTTTCTGGGCACGCTCTTTTCGCTCTGGATTTACAATGTTCCCCACAGCCTTATAGCTCTCGCCGGAATCTCCGTGGCTCTCGTCAGCTGGTCCGATAGACAAATTCATTGGAAGCTCTTCGCTTGCTTCGCGGCCGGCTTTCTCTGCGGGATCATCCTCCACCCAGGATTTTGGCATTGGGAAGGCTCTTTCTTCGGCATGGGTCACGGTACCTTCGTCCTCTGGGAGCAAATCAATGGAACCCTTGCCGCATCAATGAATGGGAATCAGGTCCTGATTGACGGCGCATCGTTCCCCATAGCTTCTCCTGCCGAATTCGAAGACATGGAGGGCCGCATTTTGAAAAAGGCCTTCTCTCTCCCGCTCATTTTCTTAGGCCTCGTGATCCTCCTAAAAGTTACAAAGGATCAAAAGCTCTCATTGCTAAGCCAAATCACGATGTCGGTTTCGGTTCTCTTTCTCTGGCTCTTCATAGATTCAGCTCGCTTCGCCGAATACTGGACTCCGTTTCTCTTTGTCGGCGGCGGTGTGATCATCTCAGACTGGTTCGAGGGCTCCGAAGACCGTGTCCCTGAAACCCAGAATCGCTGGTCAAAGCTCGCAACCGTCCTGGAAATCATGCTTTTGACTGTTCAGGCTCTCTCACTGTTTTGGTCTTCAGAGCTTTACTTTGCCTACGGGGCCCTCGCTCTTTTCTCTCTGCGTTACGCTGCGTATTCCGGCCTAAAAATTCTTCGAGATGGTTTTCAACTTCGCCCTTTAGCTTTAACCCTAGTGCTCCTCGGAGGCCTTGGATTAATGAGCGTCAAGGGTTTTGAAAACCTGAAGAGAACTGTGAATCAATGGCCAAGTGAGCAACATCGCGCTCACATCTACAAAGGTGGATTGACTTGGTTAGAGGAAAACTCGAACGCTGAAGATCTGGTCTTTCATGCCGACTGGGATGACTTCGCTCCGATGTTCTTTTACAACCATAAGAACCGCTACCTGGTCAGCTTCGATTCTTACTTCTTTTATCAACACGACCCTAGGCTTTATGCTTCCTGGGTCGAGGTGAGCTACAAGAAAATTTCCAAAGAACAGATTCGAGATCGGCTCAATCAGTTAGAGGTTCAATACCTCTTCATTCGCCTGGAAGATGATCGGATGCATCTTGTGAAGTCCGTCCGGAATCTGCCGGAGTATCAAGCGGTCTATGTTGATAAGCACGCGATCGTCTTTAAGAAAAAACGTTCCTAAGCAATCCGCCTCCCACTTTCAACTCGCCCATCGACCTCAATAAGTTGAGCGAGGAAGATTCTTGGTGGATGCCCGGCCCTGTGACATAGTCGAATGGCTCATTAACTCCTCGGGTTGCCCTTCTCTTTGAATGAAGAACAAACTGCGGCCCGCTTCGATGTCCTCACTCAAGCTGGAGGGAATGAAGCTAGTGAGAGCAGGCTAGCCTTCAATCCTGGGCTCAGCGCAGCGAGTTGATCAATAATGTCAGTTTGTCCCGACAAACTTGTTCAAAATTCAACAAATCACCGAAATTTCTAATGAAATCAAAGGACTTATGACTTTTGGCCTGTTGATTGCTTAAAGCTCTCCCAACTTAACTTAGACAGGAGATTTGGCATGAGCGACTCAACCATTCAAAGAGACAGCCCCAATCGCACAGGACTCATTTTCTCCCTCTCCGCCATCTTTGGACTCGGAGCGAGCTACATCGCTCTCTACCATCGCTGGTCTAAAGTCGGTGTCCTCGGCCAGGATGCCGACAGTCAAACTCATTTAACACTCCTGGTCATGCTCTCTATGATCCTCAGCCTGACAGGGCTCGTGGGTGCGATTCTCTCAATGCACCGCATGGAGCGATGCGCAGAGAACGGCAAAAGAGCGATGTGGGGCTTAGCCCTGGGCCTCATCTGTGCTCTCCCGCCCCTTTGGATAGACTGCCAGCCTATATAGCTGAAGACAGAGTCGGCTTGCTCTAAGAATCACAACAATCTCAATGGTTGCTCTTCCTATCGCGCTCGGTCTTGGAAGGACAGTCAAATCGTGATGACTTAGTGAACTTAAGATACTATAGACAGCGTTGTGGTATCCCCTATCGGCCGAACAGGGCGTCAAGCTGAGCGTTATGTCACCCATCGAACAATCAAGACAATTGGATCCCACCTCAAAAGAGGGAGACGGGGCAAAAGACGAAGCCTCCGAGGTGGCTCCGGAGCAGCGCTTCGATCGGGCTCTCGGCCAATTCATCGTCGCCCAGGGTCTCGTATCAGAGCATCACCTCAATGAGTATTGGACAACCGAGATCCATAGATCCCAGCGTCTGTCGGCTGCGCTTCTTCAATATCAGATGATTCATACTGATACCTTGAAGACTGTCCTGGAGCAATTCCAATCGCGCTACTTCACTTGTTCCCGGTGCCAGGTCTCCATGGAGGGCAAACGCAATCACTTTCCTCGCTGTCCCTCTTGCCAGTCCCAGTGGTTTGAAGACCCTGGACCGCTTCAGCGAGTTATTGAGGATCGCTCGCCTCCTGACGACCTGATTCAACTTGTAGAGGTTACAAGACCTCGGCCCAAGAAGCTCCATGATGACAGTGCGCTTGTTGATCGTTCATACAATGAGTACGAGGAGATTGACGAAAAGAAGAGCAAAATTAGCCTGAGGACGGTGATGTGGCTTGCTTGCGCGTTGATTTGCGCCGTTCTTTTTTCTGCTTCCTTTTTGATCGGGAATGTGCCCTTACAGGAACTCTTCCTAGTGGCATTCTCCTTCGCAGTCCTTGGTGTTTTTCTCTTCGGTATTTTGATTTTCTTCAAGTACTTCGCCAAATTAGTCGGCGCGAATATGAGCTATCCAATGGTCTTTCTTGGTTTTCTTGGTAGCTCCGTTCTTATGGTGGTGACGACGCTCTTATTGCAGTCGATCCATCCCCTCTTCGGACTTGGGCTGGGTATGACTATGTCCTTAAAGGTATGGTCGATAGTCCCAGATTCAGAAAGCAAGGAAGCGCTGGGCTACAGCAAGGCATCTTTTATCGTAGGGACCCTCTTTGCAATTCCTATAGGTTTCCTCTATGCCGCCGGCGGCCTATACCAAGGGCTTTATTAACTGCGTCATGGACGCAATCAGATCTCAGAGCTTTCTGACAAGCTCGTTTTTAGATAGATGTTTGGCCCGACACTATTGCGAATCGCTGCTCGATTCTCCTCTGGGCATCGTCAAAGTCTCGGCAGATCCAAGAAACCATGCGCCGTGACCTCAGTAAATATAGGGGGCCAAATCAATTTTTGTTTTATCTTGGAACTGCTAAACTATTTCGGAGTCAAAGGGCGTATACAAAACACGTAGGGTCCTGAGAAAGGCGCGAAATATGAAACTCCCACAATCACTCCTCTCAAAGCTTGCCGTTGGTGGAATTGGCCTGGCTCTCTCTGTCGGTTGCTCCGTTCAAGCAGACAGCGCTGTCGAGCAGAAGGCTCCTGTCAAGAACACGACCCAAACCAAGACCCCAGACAAGCCTGAAACGAAGACACCCGTCGTCGTTGAGAAGGAAAAACCAACAGAGACTGAGTGCAAGGTCGATCCGACGATTAAGAAAAACCCTGACCGCCCCGCCGATTACTGCCCCGGATGTGGCCGGGGATAAGCGCTGGCGCATCGCCCCATGAGGGAACACCCCTAGATTTATGAACGACAATTCCGAACAAAGTCTGAGCCTCGGCCTGTCTCTCATGCCCTCTGAGGACTTTATCGCCGCGGCCTATGAGTTGTTTGAAGCGGGTGAGGTCGACGTCCTTGAGTGGAGCTTCGATATGGCGTTCGCTCGCGCTCTCCCAGAGTGGGCGAGCAGCCTCCTCTCACATTACAGCGAACAATCCGCACTTCTCGGCCACGGCGTGACCCTCTCACTGTTTAGCCCCGATTGGCAAGCTCGTCAAGACCAATGGCTTGAGACACTTGGGGAAGAATTGAAGGCCCGCCGTTACCTTCAGGTCTCTGAGCACTTTGGCTTCATGACCTCGTCTAGCTTTCACGACGGCAGCCCGATGCCGCTCCCTCATAGCCCCGACGCGCTTCAATTCGCGGTTGAGCGCTTGCGAAAGCTTCAGTCGTTTTGCCCCTGCCCCGTCGGTTTGGAGAATCTCTCCCTTGTGTTTAATCGCGAGCAAGCCTTCGAGCATGGACGATTCCTCGGGGAGGTCCTCGCAGCCGTCGATGGATACTTAGTCTTGGACATTCACAATCTCTTCTGCCTCACCGAGAACTTCCAGATTGAGCCCTTCAAGCTCCTTGAGTCCTATCCTCTCGACCGTGTTCGGGAGATTCACATCTCAGGGGGATCTTGGTTCCAAAGGCCTGGAGGCCGTAAGCTCCGACGGGATACCCACGATGGCCCTGTTCCAACAGACCTCTTTGAGTGGCTCTCTGAGCTGCTTAAGCTATGTCCTAACATCGGCTTTGTTATTCTGGAGAGGATCGCAGGAACCATGCAAGACCCCAGGGACCAGTCGGGTTTTCGAGACGATTATCGCCGCTTAAAAGATGTCGTCGCTAGATTCTCAGAAGAGAGGGGCAAGGCTCGTGAAGACTGAATCGAAGAAGGACCTGGCCCGTTATCAAGAAGCGCTTTTGACGACGCTCTTCGAGAATCAGAGCGCTCCCGCGATCATTGAAGCTTTGCAACGCGACCTGAAGACAACGCCGTGGGCCAGCTATCTCGACGACGCGGACCCAGACATTCTAGAGCTGGCCGCGGTGATCTTCCAAAAGTGGGGATGCTGTGGCGGAGCAAGGTGTCAACATCTTCAAGGTCGCGAGGAGGCCTGTTAAACAAAGGCTCCAACTAAACCCGTCAATCGACAAGAAATGCCTCTCTTAACGATTCAATGAGGACGTGAAACGAAGGGGTCCTTCGCTGTTTTCAATGTGACCGTCAAAGTGCAGGGGACGAAGACCTCATTCAGGGATCGGCGAGGCCCATTGCCTCAGGTCTCAAAAATAGCTTGAGGAAATTCATCTCTAGATCTGCTTTAATGAGGCTGAATTTTCATTCAATGCGTCGAGTTGCGTAACCTATCTTTGAGGTTTTCCATGGGACAACGCCGCTTCATTTGGTTCTTTCTCCTTGGACTGATAGCGCTTCCACTAACAGGCTGTGCTTGGGCCATCGTTGGGGTGGCCGGCACCTTGGCTGGTAGTTCGGCTACCCAATCTGGCCGTTCAAGTTCTGATGGGAACAATGCTCCGGTGGTTGTGCTAGGAACTGTGAACCGTCAAGCGGACAAGATCACTATTCCCTACACGCTGTCGGACGCCAATGGCGATGTCCTCTCGATTTCAGTAGAGATCTTTCAAAATGGTTCCTTACTGTTTCAGGCGACTGACGCAGGAATCGCCAATAGTAGTGAGGGCACAGTCAACTTGAACAGTTCTCCGGAAGGGGAGCCTCATGTGTTCGTTTGGGATTCGAGCGCTGATTTCGGAGACACCATCACTCGAAAGAACCTGACGGTCAGAATCGTTGCTCAAGATTCTGGGCTAGGGAGTCTTGTTGGGGAGAGCAATGTTTTTCAAATCAATAACACTCTCCCAACTCTCTCGATTGACGATAGCGTTTTTCAAAACAAGGTCACAGGCAACTTAGCCTTAGTTTTCAACGTGATCGACGAAGATGACGAGACCATCGACGTGACGCTTAGAATCTCAGACGACAACGGAGCGACATTCCGAGAGGTCCCAGACTCGGCAGTGGTCGTTGGAACCAACCTTGCGCTGCTCACAGACAGCGTTGGCAAGCGCTTTTCTTTAGCGATTGATACAAGCAATGCGGCCCTCTTTCCCAATCGAACAATTAACACGGCGATCTTGGAGGCTACCGCTATAGACTCAACAGGTTCAGGGACTCCAGATCAGAGCGTCGTCTTCACCATTGACAATAATACTCCTCCTACTTTGGTCTTAGAGTCGAATAATGACGACGCACAAGAGGTTAACATTGTCTATCGGCTGTCAGACGCGGAGGCCACAACGGCTATGGGCACGACTGGATTTGTGCTCAATCCAGGCGCTGCGGTTGGTCTCCTTAACGCGAGCGATTTCCTATCGCTTCCAGGTCCTGTGACACCAGGGACGCTGCTCATCCGCTACGACGGATCTCGCGTCATTCGCGACGTCGATAATGGGGATGGCACCGGACGTTTTGTAGGATTAAATGGACCAGGGTTTCAGGGCGAAGTCTCGATCAATTATGCGAGCGGGAGCTTTGTTGGAGCGGGGGTTCTTTCTGTCTCAGGTGCCGTCACTTCCGATGTGACGGCCGACTTCAATCAAAACTTTGTCATTGTGGAATCGATTGAGTTTCAAGACTTACGTGGACAGCAAGGCTTTCGCCCCTGCACGGCGCTGATTCCGTCTCAACAAGCGCCTTTCCCCGTTTTTGTCACTCCTATGGAGAAGCGCTTAAGCTTTGTTTGGGACTCGCTTCGAGATCTGGACTTCGGGAACTCAAAGTCCGTCCAGATAAGAATGCAGGTCAACGATGGTCAGGTGTCCTCAAGTCAAACAGGAAACAACTTTCTCATTGATAATGGACCGCTCAGCAAACCCTCTTTTATCAACAACACGGGGAATGGTTTACTCATCTTTGATGGCGACTTTGACGGTGATCAAATTTCCGATGTTTTGGTGATCAATAGAGCGTCTCCGGCGCTCCCATCGATCTCGACCTTTTTTGGCAATGGACAATCGCTGAACACTCCCATCAATCATTCCTTTCCCCTGCCTCAAAAGAACGGAGTCAATCTACTAAGCACCCCTCAAGTCGGGCTTCTCATGGCCGGCTCCTTTTCACCCTTTGCGGGGACCCTTATTGATGTCAATCGTGATGGAATCCTAGATCTCGCGGTTGCGGGCGGACCAGAGTCTTTTGAGAAATTCGGCCCGACCTATAACGAGTTCCTTATTTACTTTGGGACCGGGAATCGAGCTATGCCCTTCGACGTCAATAATCCGTGGGGACCGTTTAGAGGAGGGGGCTCGGGGATTGGGTCGATGACGACGGCTCCCCTGAACGACGATAACAATGACGGAGTCGTCGATAGCAATGACACGCCGGATCTCATTGTTGTCAGCGCTTTTTCAAGGCGTCCTTATAGCACTGCGACACGAAGCCCTCTTGTCAGAAACGTTCCGGTTCTTGGAGAAGCCCTCGCTGTCCCAACAGGCGCCCCCTACCCCCTGGCGAACCAAAGCTTAGCGAGCGCTCCGGTGCAAAGCGGCTCCGTTCAATTGCTCTTTGATGGGGCACGCCTAGTTGTGGATCAAGCGATCTCTGGAGATGCGTTGGGGGTGTTGGTTGACACTGTGACCCAAGCGCCCTTTTGCTACATCATTTATTCGACGGGGACCTTTGTTGCAGACCCTCGCCAATTCGGCATCCCAGCACCCCTAGGCCCGTTACCAGGTGTGACTCCATTTGTTGCGAATAGCTCAGCGATCGTCAATTATCAGCAAGCTATTCCTATTCTTCCCAGCAACTTAATTAATGATGCGCGGTTCGTGACGACTCCTTTGGTCAATGGAGACACATTGACGATCAAGGGCTTCGGCTCAAGAGGCCTATCCATTGTCACGCAGGCCAGTAATGGAACAGCACTCATCGATGCGCAAGGATTGCCGTTAGCTGTACTCAATAAAGATGACACAGTCCTACCCATTTCTTTGCCCATCAACGGGACCTTG